>NZ_JBEZKZ010000051.1:0-52352 GCF_040651895.1 Streptomyces sp. NPDC048352 | reverse complement strand
CCCGGCCCCGGCGCCGTCCCCCTGGCCGCATCCGGCGGGCTCGGCGCCGTCCATGGTGCGCGGCAGCTTCAGCGCCATCGCGGCACCGGCGAGCAGCAGGCAGGCGCTGACCGCGAGGCTGACGTGCAGGCCGTGCACGAAGGAGTTCCGGGCGGCCGCGAAGAGGGACTCCCCCGCCTGGCCGCCGAGGTGCGCGGCGATCTGGTAGGCCTCGCCGAGGGAGTTCGCGGCCCCCGCCGAGTCCTCGACGGCGACGCCGGGGACGTTCAGGAGGCCGGGCCGGTAGGCGGCGTTCATCACGCTGCCGAGCAGGGCGATGCCCATGCCCGCGCCGAGCTGGTAGGAGGTCTCGCCTATGGAGGCGGCGCCGCCGGCCGTCTCCGCCGGAGCCTCGCTCAGCATGGACTCGTACGCGGCGAAGAGGGTGGTCTGGAGCCCGAAGCCGAGCAGGACGAAGCCGGCCGTGAGCAGCACCGGACGGTCGTGCTGGCCCATCAGCGTCAGCAGCAGCACGGCGCCCGCGGTGAGCACGAAGCCCAGCGAGACCATGGTGCGCGGGCCGACCCGCTGGAGGGTGTAGGAGCCGGTGGCGCCCGCGGCCATGGCGGCGAAGGTGAGCGGCAGCAGCCGCAGGCCGGTCTCCAGCGGACCGAGGTGCAGCACCAGCTGGAGGTACTGGACGGCGAGCAGCTCCAGGCCGACCAGGGCCAGCATGGCGAGCACGATGCAGCCGACGGAGGTGGAGAAGGCGGCCCGGGAGAACATCCGCATGTCGATCAGCGGGTGCTCGCGCCGCTTCTGGCGGCGTACGAACAGGACCAGCAGGGCCACGCCGAGCACCAGCGGGATCAGCGCCGCGGGGTCGGTGAGGTGCCGTTCCGCGCCGAGCCGCTTGATGCCGAGCACTGCTCCCAGGACGCCGCAGGCGGCCATCAGCGCGCCGAGCACGTCCCAGGGCCCGTCCGCCGAGCCCCGGGATTCGGGCAGCAGCCAGCGGCCGACCGGCAGGATCAGCGCCATCAGCGGGATGTTGATGAGGAAGACCGAACCCCACCAGAAGTGCTGGACGAGGAAGCCGCCGAGTACGGGGCCGCCGGCCGCGCCGATCGCGGCGACGGCGGTCCAGATGCCGATGGCCAGGGCCCGCTCCCGCCGGTCGGGGAAGACCTGGCGCAGGATCGACAGGGTGGCCGGCATGATCATCGCCCCGCCGACGCCGAGCAGGGCGCGCGCGGCGATCAGGACCTGGGCGTTGTCGGCGAGGGCGGCGATCGCGGAGGCGACGCCGAAGAGGGTGTAGCCGAGGAGCAGGATCCGGCGGCGCCCGACCCGGTCGCCGAGGGTGCCGAAGAGGATCAGGAGCGCGGCGCAGACCAGCGGGTAGGCGTCGACGATCCACAGGAGTTCCATCGGGCCGGGGCGCAGGTCCTCGGTGACGGAGGGGACGGCCACGTGCAGGATCGTCGCGTCGAGCGCGACGAGCACGAGGCTGACGCACAGGACGGCGAGGACGAACCAGCGGTTGGCCCCGCCGGATACCGGGCCGAGCCGGTGCCGGAGGGAGGGCTTCCTGTCGTCGGCCGTGTTCGTCCCCGACATGCATGTACCTCCCAGGTGGTCCCTCGCACTCGGCGGACAGCGTCGTGGGGCGCCGCGGGTGTGGTGCGCTGTGCGGCGTCCTACGGGGTCCGGCATCGACACGCGAGTGAAGCGTCAGCGTACGCGAGTTCGTGCGTCCCCCACGTGGTCAAGCTCTCATCCCGGCGGCGGCCCCGCTGTGGTGTGCGCCACTCGCCCCGTTCCGTCCTCCCCCCGCGCGCACGCCCGCTCACGCTCCGTGGCCGCGTGCCGTTTCCGCCGGTCGCGCCGTCGATACTCGTCCCCGTGACCACTGTGCCCCGTGACCCCGCCCCTGCGAAGGACCCCGGCGCGCGCCGTGCCGCGCCGGCCGTCGCCGCCTTCGCCGCCGTCCGGCTGCTGGGGCTGGCGGCGCTCGCGCTGTGGGGCGCCGCGGCCGGCAGCAGCCCGCCCACCCTGCTGTCGGCGCGCTGGGACTCCCTCTGGTACGCGCGGGTCGCCGCCGGCGGGTACGCGTACGAGGTGGTCCTGCCGGGCGGGGCCGTCCATTCCAGCCTGGCGTTCTTCCCGCTGCTTCCCTGGCTGGAGCGGCTGGTGGCGGCGCCCACGGGACTCTCGTACGGCTCGGCGGGCCTGGTCGTCTCGGCGGCGGCGGGGCTCGCCGCGGCCTGGGGGATCTTCGCGGTCGCCGACCTGCTCCACGGGCGGCGCGCCGGGGTCCTGGCGGTGGCGCTGTGGGCGGCGCTGCCGGTGGGGATCGTGCAGTCCATGGCGTACAGCGAGTCGCTGTTCACCGCCCTGGCCGCCTGGGCCCTGTACGCGGTGCTGCGCGGGCGGTGGATCACGGCCGGCCTGCTCGCCGCGGGGGCGGGGCTGACCCGGCCGGTCGGGGCGGCGGTGGTCGCGGCGGTGTGGGTGGCGGCGGCCCTGGCCCTGCGGCGCGGGGAGCGCTCGTGGCGGATGGTGCTCGGGGTGCTGCTGGCTCCGCTGGGGGCGGTGGCGTACGTGCTGTGGGTGGGCCGGCGGACCGGTGGCGGGCTGCTGGGGTACCTGGACGTCCAGGCGGGCTGGGGCAACGGCTTCGACGGCGGGTGGGCGTTCGCCCGCTTCATCGGGGACCGGCTCGCCTCCCCCGCCTTCGCAGCGGGGGCCGGGCTGATCGCCGGGGTGCTGCTGGTGCTGTGGCTGTACCGGCTGTGCGTACGGGACCGGCAGCCCGCCGCGCTCCTCGTGTACTGCGGGGTGGTGGTGGCGCTGGCGCTGTGCGCCTCCGGCTACTTCGGCTCCAAGCCGCGGCTGCTGCTGCCGGCCTTCCCGCTGATGCTGCCGGTGGCGGCGGCCCTGGCGCGGTGGCGGACGGGGCGGGCGGCGGGCGTGCTGGCGGCGGTGGCGCTGGCCTCGGCGGCGTACGGGGCCTTCTGGCTCAACGGCTCGGGACCGCCCTAGGCGCCCCGCCCCGGTGATCACGGAATGGATCATTCCAATCCATGATTGCGCAAAGGAATTGACCTGCCTCGATAAGCCGCGCGTAAGTATGCCGATAATTGCGGGGGCAGCACTCCCGGAGTTCAATCCGGAAAGTTCCAACAAGTGGCGGAACAAGGGGAATTAAGTCCCCCGTGAGACGCACTCCACATCACATGGTCATCACAAAGCGCGCGATTCGCCCGGGCTGCGCTGCGGCGCGCGGTAACGTCGATTGAGTGCGTACTGACCAAATGCTTGCCCGTCTGGAGCCGGTGTTCGCCCGGCTCGACCGGGAACCCGAGCGACCGGCTCATCTGCAAACTCCGCAGATGAGCCGGCACCGCGTCGTGCTCCTCTCCGCGACCCTCGCGTTCTACCTCGCGATCGTCGTGGCCGTGCTGACGACCTCCTGGCTCGTCCGCCTGGACTGGCAGATCATGTTCTTCCGGCCCTACGAACAGTGGCCGCAGGTGCACGCGTTCCTCGACTACCTCGTCGTACTCGGGCAGCGCGGACCCACCGCGGTGATGGTCGCGGCCTGGCTCGGCTGGCGCTCCTGGCGCCAGCACACCCTCCGCCCGCTGATCGCCCTCGGCGTGGCCCTGCTGCTGCTCAACATCACCGTGGGCTCCGTCAAGCTCGGCCTCGGCCGGCTCGGCCCGCACTACGCCACCCAGATCGGCTCCGCCGAGCTCTTCGCCGGCGGCGATATATTCCCTTCGGGCCACACCGCCAACGCCGTCGTGACCTGGGGAATCCTGGCCTACCTGGCCTCCACCACCGTCACCCGCCGGGTGCTGTCCGTGCTCTCCGCGGTCGTCTCGCTGAGCGTCGGCGCCACCACCGTGTACCTCGGCACCCACTGGGTGAGCGACGTGCTCCTCGGCTGGACCGCCGGACTGCTCATCATGCTGGCGCTGCCCTGGTTCGAGCCGCTCATCGGCCGCGCCGAGGCCTACGTCTTCGAACTGCGCGAGCTGTGGCGCCGCCGGCTGGAGGACGGCCGGGTCTCCGAACCGGTCGCCGCCGCGCTCACCCCGCTGCTCTCCGCGGGCGGGAAGTGGCAGCCCGGACGCACCCCCGCCGGCGAGGACGGGACCCCCGCCCCCGCCCAGGCCCCCGCCGGGCACTCCCCCGCGCTGCGCCCCGCCGCGCACCAGGTCTCCCGGCAGCACGTCATCCGCTCCGAGCGCACCCCGCTCACCCCGGCCGGCAGCCGCCGCCCGGCGCACACCGAGCGGGCCGCCGCGCGGGGGGCCTCGGCCCGCCCCGCCACCGGCGGCTGACCCGCCGCGGGGGCACGGTACGCACAGCCCCGCCCCACACCGCGAAAACGGCGGGCCGGTTCACCTGACCGGCCCGCCGTCGGCGTTCATATGGCCGGACGCGTCACCCCGGTGAGCGGATGTTCCTCCGCTCCGGGTCACGCTTGTGTCACGGGTCGTCGACGGTACCCGGCCCGAATCCCGCCTTTAGCCGGCCCTTTCGAATTCCGCCGGAGAAGCCGAATTCGGGGCACCGGACACGGCCCGGGATTACTCCGGAGCGGCTTCCACCGCCCGGCCCAGAAGGTCCCGCAGACCCCGGATCCGCTCGGTCAGCCCCGGCGGCTCCACCACCTCGAACTCACAGCCGAGCAGCAGGATGTGAATCAGCAGGACGTCCAGGTTGACCGCCCCGGTGCGCAGCAGGCAGCTCCGCTCGTCGACCGCCTCCAGCGCCCCGTCGGAGGGCCCGATGATCCGCGCCGCCTCCTCGGCCGGGACGCGCAGCCGCACCAGCGCCCGGGCCGCGTACGCGCGGTGCGCCACGCCCTGGGAGACGTACGCGGCGAGGTCCTCGGCGGGGGGCGGGCGCGGGACGAAACGCGGGCCGTGCGGCGGCCGGGGCTCGATCCGGTCCGCGCGGAAGGTCCGCCAGTCCTCCCGCTCGACGTCCCAGGCGACGAGGTACCAGCGCCGCTCGGAGCAGACGAGCCGGTGCGGCTCGACCACGCGCCGGCTGACGCTGCCGCCGTGGTCGCGGTAGCCGAAGCGGAGCCGCTCGCTGTCGCGGCAGGCCGCGGCGAGCTCGGTGAGCACCGAGGCGTCGACGGTGGCCGGGCCCGGGCCGCGCAGCATGGGCACGGTGAACTCGTTGAGCGCCGAGACCCGTCTGCGCAGCCGTGCCGGCAGCACCTGCTCCAGCTTGGCGAGGGCCCGTACGGAGGCCTCCCCGATGCCCTCGACGCCGTGGCCGGCGGCCGTGCGCAGCCCGACGGCGACCGCGACGGCCTCGTCGTCGTCCAGCAGCAGCGGCGGCAGCTCGGCCCCGGCCCCGAGCTGGTAGCCGCCGCCGGTGCCGGGGCTGGCGTTCACGGGGTACCCGAGCCCGCGCAGCCGGTCGACGTCCCGCCGCACGGTGCGCGGGGTGACCCCGAGCCGTGCGGCGAGGTCGGCGCCGCTCCATTCCCGGTGAGCCTGCAACAGGGAGAGCAGGCGCAGCAGTCGCGCGGAGGTCTCGAGCATGCCGCCCAGTGTGCCCTCAGGCACACGCCGCCGCCCCGGCCCCTCCCCGCCCCGCCGTCGCGCCGGGCTCCGTCAGCGGGGCCGAGGCGGGTGAGGCTTCAACGCACCGGGACGGGGCCCGACCCCGCAGGCGTCGGCGACGGGACGGCCGGGGACGGAGTCGGCGGGGCCGGCGTCGATGGGGGCGGAACTGCCGGGGTCGGCGTCGGCGGGGCCGGCGTCGACGGGGCTGCCGGGGAGGCAGGCGGGGCCGACGGGGCCTGGGGCGACGGCGTCGGACTCGACGGGGACGGGGCCGACGGCGACGCGGAGGGGCTCGGCGGCGTCGGGGTCGGCGACGGGGTCGGCGTCGGTGAAGGCGTCGGGGGCGTAGGGAGGGTGAGGAGGAGGCCCGGTTTCAGGGCGGACGGGCGGGGCCCGACCGCCCGGCGGTTCGCCGCGTACAGGGAACGCCAGCCGCCCTCCACCCGGCGCCTGCGCGCGATCCCCTCCAGCGTGTCCCCCGCCCGCACCACGTGCATCCGCCCCGTCAGCCCGTACCGCTTCGCGCACTCGGGCCAGGACTCCCACCCCCGCACGGCCACCAGTTCCTCCGCGACGCGGATCTGCTGCTCCCGGCTCGCCAGGTCCGCCCGCGCCGCGTACGCCAGCCCCCCGTACTCCTCCCAGGTCGGCTGCCCGAACTGCAGCCCCCCGTAGAAGCCGTTGCCCGTGTTCACCGTCCACCGCCCGCTGCTCTCGCAGTCCGCGACGCAGTCCCACGGCCACTGTCCGCCCGGCCCGCAGTCCCCCGCCCCGCTCCCGATCACGCCCGGCGAGCCCGGCTGCGCGGCCCCCGCCGGGCCGGGAGCCGGCGGGGGCGGCGCGGCGGCCGCGCCGACACCCGACGGGAGGGCGAGTACCAGCGCGGCGGCCGCCGCGGCCACGGCGGTGGCCGCCGCCCGCCGCATACACAGATCGGGCATCGGCTCACGCTACGGAGCCGCGGCCCGCCACCCGCCCCGCCACGCGGTGCCCCGCCGCGGCCCACCCGGACGGCCGACACGGCCCCGGCCGCCACGACGACAGGTGGCGACAGGAACGGCCACCAACTGCGCACAAAGAGGCAACAGTTGCCGGGAAAGCGAAGCCGCGGCCCGACGGTTCACTCGTTCGGGTGGCCGGTTCGATTCCGTTCCCTCAAACGGCGTGACCCCGGCCGCCACTGCGCCGTTGATCCCGGCGAGCCGGGAACCCCCCGGCCTCCGCACCAATGAGGAGCCACCCCGTGCCGCGCATGCTCGACGTCAGTCTTGAGGTACGTGCCGAGATCGGTGACGAAGAAGCCGACAGGCTGCTCACCGGCGACGACGCCCCGGGCAGTTACGACTGCACCTCCTGCCGCACCCCCGGCGACCCCGAGACCGACCCCACGAGCACCGTGCTGTTCGTGGGCGAGGAGACCGCCGTCCTCGCCTTCGCCCACGCCGCCTGCATCCCCTCCCAGGTCGTGACGGTCTCCGAGGAGCAGCTCCAGGGCGCGGTCCGCAGCATCACCGGCGACAGCCCGACCCCCGCCCCCGCCCCCGAGCAGGCCCCGGGCGAGGTTCCGCAGGCGGTCCCCGGCGGCCAGGCCGTCCTCGGCATCACCAGCGGCCTGGTCCTGATCGCCGGGGAGCTGCACCCCGCGCTGGTCGTCGAGCCGACCGCGCCGATCGCCCGCCCCGGCACCACCGGCCCCGGCGACGACTTCCTCCCCCTCCTCATCGAGCAGGGCTTCATCCCGGTCACCGACACCGACGAGGTCCCCTCCCCCCTCACCGGATGGTCCGTGCTGCTGGCGGGCGGCCAGCTGCACGCCGTGCTCCAGCCCGGCACCGAGGGCGGGCCCCAGGTGGCCTGGTGGCAGGCCCACCAGGCGCTGAGCGTCACCGACGGCTGGCGGGCCGCCGTCAACAAGACCCAGCGCGTGCTCGTCTACGCCGCCCCGGTCGGCTCCATCGGCCAGCAGCCCCGCGAGGACCTGCTGCGCGACGCCCTCGACAAGGCCGCGAGCAACGGCAAGCTGGTCGCCGCCTCGATGCCCCTGGCCGGCACTCAGGCCGCCTGAGCCTTATCCCTCCTCCACCCGAGACGGCCGTCCGCCCCCGACCAGGGGGCCGGCGGTGTGCGCCGGGGGTGCGCGGTCCGTCCCGCGCACCCCCGGCGATCTGCGTTTTCCGCCCCGTCACCCCGCATCCGCAGGGCGCCGGTTTCGTTGGCTGATACGTGCATTCATACGACCCCTCCCGCGCCCCGTTCCGTGCGAGCAACGCCTCGCCCACCCCGATCTACGACAGCCTGTACTCGGAGTACCTGCGCGCCTTCCGGGCGCTGCCGGGCGACCGTACGGGCGAGGAGGACCTCGGCTTCACCGCGTTCTCGTACGGCAGCGGGTACACCGCCGGCTCGTACGGGAGCGGCACCACGGGCTCGTACGGGAGCGGCACAAACAGCTCGTACGGGAGCGGCAGCGGCTGGAGCGGGGCCGCGTGGCAGCAGCAGTCCGACTCCTGGCAGCCCTCGTACGTCCCGCCGCAGGGCCAGCCGGCGTACTCGTACGCGGGCACCGGCTCCGGATACGGCGGCGGGCGGCAGCACCAGACCGGGATGCAGCACATCCCGGCGGCCCTGCCGCCCGCTCCGCGCCGGGGCTACTGACCCCGGACCCGGCCGCTACTTCTTCTTCTTGTACGCCGCGCCGCGCTTCTCGCGCACCCGCACCGAGATGTGGAGCGGGGTGCCCTCGAAGCCGAACTCCTCGCGCAGGCGGCGCTCGATGAAGCGCCGGTAGCCGTGCTCCAGGAAGCCGGAGGCGAAGAGGACGAACCGCGGCGGCTTGCTGCCCGCCTGGGTACCGAACAGGATGCGGGGCTGCTTGCCGCCGCGGATCGGGTGCGGGTGGGCCGCGACGACCTCGCCGAGGAAGGCGTTCAGCCGGCCGGTGGGGACGCGCGTCTCCCAGCCCGCGAGCGCGGCCTCGATCGCCGGGACCAGCTTCTCCATGTGGCGGCCGGTCTTCGCGGAGACGTTGACCCGGGGCGCCCAGGAGACCTGCTGCATCTCGGTCTCGATCTCGCGCTCGAGGTAGTAGCGGCGCTCCTCGTCCAGCTCGTCCCACTTGTTGTAGGCGATGACGATCGCCCGGCCGGCCTCGACGGCCATCGTGATGATGCGCTGGTCCTGGACGCTGATGTTCTCGGTGGTGTCGATCAGGATGACCGCCACCTCCGCCTTCTCCACGGCGGCGGCCGTGCGCAGGGAGGCGTAGTAGTCGGCGCCCTGCTGGAGGTGCACCTTCTTGCGGATGCCCGCGGTGTCGACGAACTTCCAGGTGACGCCGCCGAGTTCGATCAGCTCGTCGACCGGGTCGCGGGTGGTGCCGGCCAGCTCGTTGACGACGACCCGGTCCTCGCGCGCGACCTTGTTCAGCAGGGAGGACTTGCCGACGTTCGGGCGGCCGATGAGGGCGATGCGGCGCGGTCCGCCGACGCCGGCGCCGCCGAAGGTCTGCTGCGGGGCTTCCGGCAGGGCCTCCAGGACGGCGTCGAGCATGTCGCCCGTGCCGCGGCCGTGCAGCGAGGAGACCGGGTGCGGCTGGCCGAGGCCCAGGGACCACAGGGAGGCCGCGTCGGCCTCGCCGCTCTGGCCGTCGACCTTGTTGGCGCACAGGACGACGGGCTTGCCGGCCCGGCGCAGCAGCTTGACGACGGCCTCGTCGGTGTCGGTGGCGCCGACCTTGGCGTCCACGACGAAGACGACCGCGTCGGCGGCCTCGATGGCGTACTCGGCCTGGGCGGCGACGGAGGCGTCGATGCCGAGGACGTCCTGCTCCCAGCCGCCGGTGTCGACGACCTTGAAGCGGCGCCCGGCCCACTCGGCCTCGTAGGTGACGCGGTCGCGGGTGACGCCCGGCTTGTCCTCGACGACGGCCTCGCGGCGGCCGATGATGCGGTTCACCAGGGTCGACTTGCCCACGTTCGGGCGGCCGACGACGGCGAGGACCGGGAGCGGGCCGTGGCCGGCCTCCTCGAGCGCGCCCTCGACCTCTTCGAGGTCGAAGCCTTCCTCCGCGGCGAGCTCCATGAACTCCGCGTACTCGGCGTCGCCAAGTGCTCCGTGGTCGTGCTGGTCGTTCATGAAGTCCGTTCCTCGTCGTTCGTGGTGGTCGGTGGCACCCGCGCAGCGCGGTTCCACTACTAGGTCAAGTCTCGCTCAGCGCCCGGTCAGGCGCTTGGCGTCGGCCAGGTGGGCGGTCAGCCGGCCCTGGATGCGTGTGGTGGCCTCGTCCAGCGCGGTGCGCGTACGACGGCCCGTGCCGTCCCCGGCGTCGAAGGCGGAGCCGAAGACGACGTCGACCCGGCTGCGCAGCGGCGGCAGGCCCTTGACGAGCCGGCCCTCGGCCTCGGTGCTGCCGAGCACGGCGACCGGCACGACCGGGGCGCCGCTGCGGACGGCGAAGTAGGCGAGCCCGGCGCGCAGGGACGCGAAGTCGCCCTCGCCGCGGGTGCCCTCGGGGAATATCCCGAGGGCGCCGCCGTTCTCGAGGACGCCGAGGGCGCGGGTGATCGCGGTCCGGTCGGTGCCGGAGCGGTCCACCTTCACCTGCCCGATCCCTTCCAGGAAGGGGCCGAGCGGGCCGACGTACGCCTCTTTCTTGATCAGGAAGTGCAGCGGCCGCGGCGCGGTGCCCATGACCATGGGGCCGTCGATGTTGTGGGCGTGGTTCACCGCCAGGATGACGGGCCCGGAGGCGGGCACCTTCCAGGCCCCCAGCACACGGGGCTTCCACAGCCCGTACATGAGGCCTATGCCGATGCGCCTGCCGACCGCCGCACCCTTCGGGGAGGGCGTGGCGCTCACGCGCTCCGCCGCTCTTCCACCAGGGTGACCACGCACTCGATCACCTGGTCGAGGGTGAGTTCGGTGGTGTCGACCTCGACGGCGTCGTCGGCCTTGGCCAGCGGGGAGGTCTTGCGGCCCGAGTCGGCCGCGTCCCGCTTGATCAGCGCCTCCTTGGTGGCCGCGAGGTCGCGGGCCTCCTTGCCGCGCAGCTCACCGCTGCGGCGGGCGGCGCGGGCCTCGGGCGAGGCCGTCAGGAAGATCTTGAGGTCGGCGTCGGGCAGGACGGTGGTGCCGATGTCCCGGCCCTCGACCACGATCCCCTCGCCCTCCTCGGCCGCCTCGGCGGCGATGGAGCGCTGGAGGCCGGTGATCAGGGTGCGCACCTCGGGGACGGCGCTGACGGCGCTGACCTTGGAGGTGACCTCCTGGGTGCGGATCGGGCCGGAGGCGTCCAGGCCGTCCACCGTGATGGTGGGGGCGGCCGGGTCCGTGCCGGAGACGATGGCCGGCTTGCCGGCGGCGAGGGCGATCGCCTGCGGGTCGTCGGTGTCGACGCCGTTGGTGATCATCCACCAGGTGATGGCCCGGTACTGGGCACCGGTGTCCAGGTAGCGCAGCCCGAGCTTGGCGGCCACGGCCTTGGAGGTGCTGGACTTGCCCGTGCCGGAGGGACCGTCGATGGCGACGATCACGGCGGACGGAGCTGCGGTTTCCACGGTGCGGGCACCTTCCTGGTTGCGCGTACGTGTGCGGGCGCGCCAAAAGCGCCCCCGCACCAGGTTACCGGCCCCCGGCACCCGCCGTTCCCGGCCGTCGCCCGGCGGGCCCGGCGGCCGGGCGGGCGGCGGGCCGCCCCGGTCGGTCGCCGGTCACTGCTGCCTGAGCGCCCAGCCCCGCTCGCGCAGCTCGGCGGTCAGGGCGGGGACGGCCCTCGGCTCGACCATGAGCTGCACCAGGCCCGCCTGCTGGCCCGTCGCGTGCTCGATCCGTACGTCCTCGATGTTGACCCCGGCCCGGCCGGCGTCGGCGAAGATCCGCGCCAGCTCGCCCGGCTTGTCGCTGATGAACACCCCGACCGTCTCGTACGCCATGGGCGCCGCGCCGTGCTTGCCGGGGACGCGGACCCGGCCCGCGTTGCCGCGCTTGAGGACGTCCTCGATGCCCGCCGCACCGCCCCTGCGCTTGGCCTCGTCGGCGGACTGGAGGCCGCGCAGCGCCTCCACGGTCTCCTCCAGGTCGGCTGCGATGCCGGCGAGGACGTCGGCCACCGGCCCGGGGTTGGCCGACAGGATCTCCACCCACATCCGCGGGTCGGAGGCCGCGATCCGGGTCACGTCCCGGATGCCCTGACCGCACAGCCGGACGGCCGTCTCGTCCGCGTCCTCCAGGCGGGCCGCGACCATGCTGGACACCAGCTGCGGGGTGTGCGAGACCAGCGCCACCGCCCGGTCGTGCGCGTCGGCGTCCATCACCACCGGGACGGCCCGGCACAGGGCGACGAGCTCGAGGGCGAGGTTGAGCACCTCGTGGTCGGTCTCCCGGGTCGGGGTCAGCACCCAGGGCCGGCCCTCGAACAGGTCGGCCGTCGCCGCCAGCGGCCCCGAGCGCTCCTTGCCGGCCATGGGGTGGGTGCCGATGTAGGCGGAGGTGTCGGCGCCCAGCGCGGCCAGCTCCCGCCGCGGGCCGCCCTTGACGCTGGCCACGTCCACGTAGGCCCGGGCCAGCCCGCGTCCGATGGCGTCGGCCAGCGCGGCGGCCACGTGGGCGGGGGGTACGGCGACGACCGCGAGGTCGACCTGGCCCTCGGGGGCCTCGTCGGTGCCGGCGCCCAGGGCGGCGGCGGTGCGGGCCTGCGCCGGGTCGTGGTCGACGAGGTGCACGTGGACCCCCCGGGCGGTCAGGGCGAGCGCCGCGGAGGTGCCGATCAGTCCGGTTCCGATGACGACGGCGGTTCTCACGGGGCGCTCCAAGGGGATCACGTAACGGCTGGGCCTGACTCAGGGTAGCCAGCCGTACGCCCTGAGGCCCCGGCGGTCCGCCCTGTGGACGGGCTCCGGTCCCCCGGAGCGGGCCCGCGGGGCCGGGAGCCGGGAGCCGGTGAGGACGATGTCGCCCGGACCGCCCCCGTGCCGCCAGTCGGCGGGCGGCCGTGCGGCGCGGGTGCGGTAGAACCGGCGGCATGATCTTCCACATCGTCGCGCTCGCCGACTGGAGTGCCGCTCCCGGATCCCCGTACGCTCCCGGCTCGCTCGCGGCCGAGGGCTTCGTGCACTGCTCGGCGGACCGGCCCACCGTGCTCGCCATCGCGCAGGCCCGCTACCGGGAGACGCCCGGCACCCTGCTCGCCGTGGAGCTCGACGAGTCCGCCCTGGCGGCGGAGGTCCGCCGGACGGGTCCCGGCGACCCGTACCCGCACGTCCACGGGCCGTTGAACCGGGACGCCGTGGTGCGCGTGTGGGAGGTCGTACGCAGCCCCGGCGGCCCGGCGGACCTGGTCCCCTGGCAGCCGGTGTGAGACGAGACGGTGTGGCGGGTTCTCCTGGGGCCCGCCGCACGCCAGGATGCACCTCGCCATCCCGGCCACCCAGCAAGGAGCCCCGCATGACCGATTCGCACACCGCCCGGCGCACGGTACTCGCCGCCGGAGCCGCGGCCCTGGCGGGCGGCACCCTCGCCGCCTGCGGGTCCGACACGGACGCACCCTCCACCGGGTCCGGCAACGCGTCCGCCCCGTCCCCGCAGACGGGGGGTTCCTCGCCGGGCACGGCGGCCCAGCCGCTGCTGAAGTCCTCGGAGGTGCCGGTCGGCGGCGGCACGGTCCTCAAGGACCAGAAGCTGGTGGTCACCCAGCCGACGGCCGGCTCCTTCCGCTGCTTCACGGCGGTGTGCACGCACCAGGGCTGCCTGGTGAACAAGGTCGCGGACGGCACCATCGACTGCCCCTGCCACGGCAGCAGGTTCAAGGCCACGGACGGGGCGGTGACCCACGGGCCGGCGACCAAGCCGCTCGAGGAGAAGAAGATCACCGTGTCGCCGGAGGGGGAAATCTCGCTCGCCTAGCCGGCGCCCCGCCGCCTACCCTCCCGGGATGGACGACCTGACCCTGGTACGGGACCACACGATCTACGCCTGTGTGATGGGCTCCCGCGCCTTCGGGCTGGCCACGGGGGCGAGCGACACCGACCGGCGCGGTGTCTTCCTCGCCCCCACGCCGCTCTTCTGGCGGTTCGAGAAGCCGCCGACCCATGTCGAGGGGCCCCGGGAGGAGGAGTTCTCCTGGGAGCTGGAGCGCTTCTGCGAGCTGGCCCTGCGGGCCAACCCGAACATCCTGGAGTGCCTGCACTCGCCGCTGGTGGAGCGGATCACGCCGGTCGGCGAGGAACTCCTGTCGCTGCGCGGGGCCTTCCTCTCCCGCCGCGCCCACACCACCTTCAGCCGCTACGCGGTCTCCCAGCACCGCAAACTCGTCGCGGACGTCCGCCTGCACGGCGCCCCGCGCTGGAAGCACGCCATGCACCTGCTGCGCCTGCTCGCCTCCTGCCGCGACCTGCTGCGCACGGGCCGCCTCACGATCGACGCGGGCCCCGACCGCGAGCGGCTCCTCGCGGTCAGGCGCGGCGAGCTCTCCTGGGAGGAGGTCGACGCGTGGATGACCCGCCTCACGGCGGAGGCCGACGCTGCCCTCTCCTCCACCCCCCTGCCCGCCGAACCGGACCGCGCCCGCGTCACGGACTTCCTCCACCGCACCCGCCGCGCCTCGGCGACCTAGGTCACGCGTCCCAGAGGGCGCCGAAGGCCAGGAGTTCCTCGCGGTACTCGATGCGGCCCTCCCAGTCGCCGGGCCAGACGTCCGCCCCGAGGTGGGCGCCCGCGAAGGCCCCGGCCAGGCAGGCGAGGGAGTCGGAGTCGCCGGCCGTGCAGGCCGCGCGGCGCAGGGCCAGGAGGGGTTCGTCCGGGAAGAGCAGGAAGCACTGGAGGGCCGTGGCCAGGGCCTCCTCCGCGATCCAGCCCTCGCCGGTGGTCAGGCAGGGGTCGGTCTCCGGCGAGGGGTCGCGCAGGGCGGCCGCGAGGCGGTCCAGGACGGCCAGGCACTCGTCCCAGCCCCGGGCGATGAAGGACTCCGGCGAGGCGTCGGAGGCGGTGCGCATCCACAGGTCGCCGAGCCAGCGCTCGTGGTAGCGGGTGCGGTTCTCCAGGGCGTACGAGCGCAGCCGCCCGACCAGGCCGGTGACCTCGGTGCCCTGCGCGAGGAGGTGCACGGCGCGCGCGGTCAGGTCGGAGGCGGCCAGGGCGGTGGGGTGGCCGTGGGTGAGGGCCGACTGGAGCTGGGCGGCGCCCGCGCGCTCCTCGTCGCTCCAGCCGGGGACCAGGCCCACCGGCACCACCCGCATGTTGGCGCCGCAGCCCTTGGAGCCGGTCTGGCTGGCGTCCCGCCAGTCCCGCCGCGGGTCGTCGAGCAGGTTGCAGGCCACCAGGCAGGTGCGGCCGGGGGCGCGGTTGTTCTCCGGGGAGTGGTACCAGTCGACGAACTCCTCGCGGACCGGCCGGGTCAGCCGCAGCGGCCCGACCGGGCCCCGCTCGGCGGCGGTCCGTATGCCGCGCGCCAGCGCCAGGGTCATCTGGGTGTCGTCGGTGACGATCGCGGGGCGGGGCAGCGGCATCTGACGCCACGGGCCCGTCTTGGCGAGGATCGACGGGACGTCGTTGAACTCCGTCGGGAAGCCGAGGGCGTCGCCGAGGGCCAGGCCGATGAGGGCGCCCGTCGCGGCGCGCTTGGTCGCGGTCACAGGAGGGGTCCTTCCGAGGGGCGGAGCAGGGGCGGGTGGAGGGTGGTCGCCGGGCCGGCCCGGTAGAGCGCGGCGGGTTTGCCGCGGCCGCCGGTCAGCCGTGCGGCTCCGGGCACGGCTTGGACGAAGCCGGGCGTGGCGAGCACCTTGCGGCGGAAGTTGGGGCGGTCCAGGGTGGTGCCCCAGACCGTCTCGTAGACGGTCTGGAGCTCGCCGAGGGTGAACTCGGGCGGGCAGAAGGCGGTGGCCAGGCAGGTGTACTCCAGCTTCGAGCCCACCCGCTGCCGGGCGTCCGCCAGGATCAGCCCGTGGTCGAAGGCGAGCTCCGCGGCCTCCCCGACCGGCACCCACCGGGCCCCGTCGGCGTCCCCGCCGCCCGCCTCGGCCGGATCCGGCATGTCGGGGACCAGGGCGGTGAAGGCCACCGACACCACCCGCATCCGGGGGTCCCGGTCCGGTTCGCTGTAGGTGCGCAGCTGCTCCAGGTGCAGGGCGGCGACCAGTTCGGGCGGCAGGCCGGTCTCCTCGGCCAGCTCGCGGCGGGCGGCCGTCTCGGCGGACTCCCGGGGCAGGACGAAGCCGCCGGGGAGCGCCCACGCGCCGGCGTACGGTTCCTGGCCGCGCCGGATCAGCAGGACGTGCAGGGCGCCTGCGCGCACGGTGAGGACGGCGAGGTCGACGGTCACCGCGAAGGGGGCGAAGGCGTACGGGTCGTAGGGCGCGGCTCCGCCACCGGCGTCCGGGCCGCCCGGCCGCGCCCTCACCGCCGCTCCGGGAGGGGCGCGGCGAAGTGCCAGCCCTCGGCCAGCAGGCCGTCGACGGCCGCGACGGCCGTCTCCAGCCGGGCCCGCCGGTCCCCGCTCACGAGCAGGAAGCGCCTGCCGGTGCGGGCGAGCTCCCGGTGGAAGCGGGCGGTCATCCACGGTCGGAGCTCCGGCCCGTCGCGCAGCCCGTCGTCCTCGAAGGGCACCCCCTCGTGGTCCGTCAGCAGGTACAGGTCCCGGGGGCGGCGGGCGGCGATCCGTTCGACCTGCGGGTTGCGGCCGCCCAGGTAGCGCTCGTGCCAGATGCCGGTGGCGAAGGAGTCGGTGTCGCAGAAGAGCACCGGCGAGCCGAGCCGGGCGGCCCGTTCCTCCGCCTCGTCCTGGCGGCGGGCGATCACGGGGAACTCCGGCGAGGTGAAGGACACGTCCTCCCACGAGGCCGCCGGGTCGGCCGCGCGGGCCGCCGCGAGCTTCTCCTCGCTGTACCGGCGCCCGTACTCGGCGACCCAGCCCGTCTTGGCCCATACGCCGCCGCGCCGCCGGTAGTGCGCGGCCAGCTCCCGCGACAGGGTGGTGGTGCCGGTGGACTCGGCGCCCAGGACGACGATCCGCCGGGTCAGGGCGGCCCGTACGCCGGGCCCGAGGAACTCCCAGTGGGCGGCGGGGTCTTCGCGCACGGCGGTCCCCGACACCGGGAAGAGGGTGCGCGCCGGGTCGACGCACACCTCCTCGGCGCCGAACCGGCGGGCGAGTTCGCTCCCGTACTCCTCCGAGGTGAAGACGGCGTCCACGCGCCGGCCCACCGCGCTGCGGAAGATCGTCATGTGTGCCTCCCAGATGCCCGGGTCGTGCAGGTCGACGGGGACGTCGTCGACCGCGCCGACCACCTGAGCGCCGGGGTGCTCCTCGCGCATCCAGGCGACCCGGTCGGCGAGCGGCACCGACTCGACGGAGGCGGCGCAGACCAGCACGGTCAGCCGCTCGCACTGGTCCTGGGCGGTGCGCACCAGGTGGTGGTGGCCGGCGTGCGGCGGGTAGAACTTGCCCAGCACCAGCCCGTGGCCGTAGCGCTTGCCGCCGCTCACGCCGTCGCCTCCAGGGCCGTACGGGCGCCGCGTGCCGGGAGCGTACGGTGCCAGCCGGCGAGCCCGGCCACGCACAGGGCGAGGAAGCCCGCGTAGAGCACCGAGGTCAGGTAGAGCCCCTTGTAGGCGTAGAGCGGGATGTAGACGAGGTCGGCGGCGATCCACAGCCACCAGGACTCCAGGAGCTTGCGGCACTGCCCGTAGGTGGCCATCAGGGAGAGCCCGGTGGTGAGCGCGTCCCAGAACGGGACGGTGGAATCGCTGACCCGGCCGAGCAGCAGGGGGAGGGCGGCGGTCCCCACCGCCCCCGCCACCAGCAGCCAGGCCCATTCGGCGCGGGTGGTGCGGCGCACCGGCAGGGCTTCGGAGGTTCCTGGTCCACCCCCGTGGGTCCAGGACCACCAGCCATAGGCGGCGAGGGCGATGAAGACGATCTGGAGCCCGGCGTCGGCGTAGAGGCCCGCCTGGGCGAACAGCACGATGAAGAAGAGGTTGTTGGCGATCCCCACCGGCCAGTTGGCGATGTGCTGCCGCGCCACCAGCCAGACGCAGACGGCGCCCGTGGCGAAGCCGAGGATCTCGGTCCAGCTCGTGTTCCAGCCCATGAAGGCCCCCCGCTCCCTTTAATAGTCATCCTGACTATAAACAGGGATGACGGCGTCGGGCAAGGGAGTGGGAGCGGCCGGGAACGCGGAAGCCCGCAGTGCCGGGGGCACTGCGGGCTTCCGGGTGAGGGACGGGAGCGGCTAGAGGCCGACCTCGCGCATGAGCATGCCGACCTCGGTGTTGGTCAGGCGGCGCAGCCAGCCGGACTTCTGGTCGCCCAGCTCGATCGGGCCGAAGGAGGTCCGTACGAGCTTCTCGACCGGGAAACCGGCCTCGGCCAGCATGCGGCGGACGATGTGCTTGCGGCCCTCGTGCAGGGTCACCTCGACCATGTAGTTCTTGCCGACCTGGTCGAGGACGCGGAAGTTGTCGGCGCGGGCCCAGCCGTCCTCCAGCTCGATGCCCTCCTTGAGCCGCTTGCCGATGTCACGCGGCAGCGAGCCGGTGATCGCGGCGACGTAGGTCTTCTTCACGCCGTACTTGGGGTGCGTGAGGCGGTGGGCCAGCTCACCGTGGTTGGTGAGGAGGATGATGCCCTCGGTCTCGGTGTCGAGCCGGCCGACGTGGAAGAGGCGGGTCTCCCGGTTGGTGACGTAGTCGCCGAGGCACTGGCGGCCGTCCGGGTCCTCCATGGTGGAGACGACGCCGGCGGGCTTGTTCAGGGCGAAGAACAGGAACGACTGGGTGGCGACCGTCAGGCCGTCCACCTTGATCTCGTCCTTCGGCTGGACGCGCTTGCCCTGCTCCAGCACGATCTCGCCGTTGACCTCGACGCGGGCCTGCTCGATGAGCTCCTCGCAGGCGCGGCGCGAACCCATGCCCGCCCGGGCCAGCACCTTCTGCAGGCGCTCCCCCTCCTCCTCGGCGCCCGGGAAGGTCTTCGGGGTCTTGATCACGGGCTTGTCGGCGTACCGGTCGCGCACGCGCTCCTCGATCCGCGCGTCCAGCTCGCGGGGGCGCGACTGGCCGCTGCGGCTGCCCGGGCCGCGGCGCGGGCCGCCGGCCCCGCCGATACCGGGGGTGCGGGAGGTCTTGGGGCCGCCCTTGGCCCCGCCGCGGGCCGCCGCGCCGCGGGCGCCGCGGGTGCGCTCGCCCTCGGGGCCCACGTCGTAGCGGCGCTCCTCGGGGCGGGGGTTGCGGGGCCGCTGGGGCGCCTGGTCGCGGTCCCGGTCGCGGCCGCGCGCGTCGGAGCCGCCGCCCTGGTACCCGCCGGAGGAGCTGCCGCCGCGGGAGCCGCCGCCGGAGGAGCCGCCACCGCGGTGGCCACCGCCTCCGCCGGAGGAGCTGCCGCCGCGGTAGCCACCGCCGCCGGAGCTGCCGCCGCGGGAGCCACCGCGTCCGCCGCCACCGCCGCCGCTGTTCCTGTTGCCGCCACCGTTGCCGTTGCCGCTGCTTCGCATCAAAGTTCCGTCGTCTTGTCGTCGTCTACGTCAGTGTCCGGTGCGTCCGGATCGAACGACGGCACACCTTCTTGCGTCTCGGCTTCGATCGCGTCCGCCTCGGGGAGGAAGGGCGCGAGCTCCGGGAGCTCGTCCAGGCCGCGCAGGCCCATCCGCTCCAGAAAGTAGTTCGTCGTCCTGTACAGGATCGCACCTGTTTCGGGTTCCGTCCCCGCCTCGGCCACCAGACCCCGCTGGAGCAGGGTCCGCATGACCCCGTCACAGTTGACTCCGCGGACCGCCGAGACCCGCGAACGGCTCACCGGCTGGCGGTACGCGACCACCGCCAGCGTCTCCAGGGCCGCCTGGGTGAGCCGGGCCTGCTGCCCGTCCAGGACGAAGGCCTCCACGGCGGCCGCGTACTCGGGCCGGGTGTAGAACCGCCAGCCCCCGGCGACCAGCCGCAGCTCGAAGCCGCGGCGCTGCGCGGTGTACTCGTCGGCGAGGGCGGCGAGGGCGCCGGCGACCTCGCGCGGGGTGCGCGCGAGCACCTTGGCGAGGTGCTCGACGGTCGCGGGCTCGTCCACCACCATCAGGACGGCTTCCAGCGCCCCCTTCAGCTCCAGCTCCGCCGGACTCATCCCGCCACCTCCACGACGTGGTCGAACTCATCGGTCACCCTCGGCATCCCGTCGCCGTCCCCGCCGCACCAGCGCACGGTGAGGGTGAGCAGGGCGCCCTCCTGGTCGAGGGTGACGGCCTTCTCCCGGTACAGCTCCAGCAGCGCCAGGAAGCGGGCGACGACGGTGAGGGTGTCCGCGGCGTCCTCGGTCAGCTCCTGGAACGTCGCCTCACCGCGCGTCTTCAGCAGCCGTACGACGTGCCCGGCCTGCTCCCGCACGCTGACGAGGGGGGCGTGGATGTGGTCGACGTACACCTGCGGCGCGGCCTTGGGCTGCATGGCGCGCACGGCGCGGCGGGCGAAGCCGTCGGCGCCGATGCTGATGACGACGTCGGGCAGCAGGTCGGCGTGGTGCGGCTCCAGCCCGACGGTGCGCGGGAAGCGCCGCCCCTCGGCTTCGGCGCGGTCCTGGAAGATCGCGGCGATCTGCTTGTACGCCTTGTACTGGAGCAGCCGGGCGAAGAGCAGGTCGCGGGCCTCCAGCAGGGCCAGGTCGGCCTCGTCCTCGACCTCGGCGGCGGGCAGCAGCCGGGCGGTCTTCAGGTCGAGCAGGGTCGCGGCGACGACGAGGAACTCGGTGGTCTGGTCGAGGTCCCAGTCGGGGCCCATGGCGCGGATGTGCGCCATGAACTCGTCGGTGACCTTGGACAGGGCGACCTCGGTGACGTCGAGCTTGTGCCGGGAGATCAGCTGGAGCAGCAGGTCGAAGGGGCCCTCGAAGTTGTCGAGCCGCAGCGTAAACCGCCCGTCACCCGCACCGGGACCCGCCGCCGCACCGACCTCCGCCGAAGCCGGCGGGAGGCCTGCCGGCCCGTGGTCGGCCACGGGGGCCGGTACGGGGCCTGCCCCACCGGCTGCCGGGGCCGGTGCGGGGCCTGCGGGCCCGACTGCGGGGGCCGGCGCGGGTTCCGCGGGCCCGTCGGCCGTGAGGGCCAGTACGGGGCCTGCCCCACCGGCTGCCGGGGCCGGTGCGGGTGCTGCGGGCCCGGCGGCCGTGGGGGCCGGTGCGGGCGCAGGGTCGGTTTCAGGGTCCGTGGAAGGGGTGCGGGGCTCCGGCCCGCCCGTCGGCGGCGTGCGGCCCGCAGGAGGGGCTCCAGCGGGCTCCTGGGCCGCCCCTGGGCCCCGGCCGAGGCTCCGCCGGGCGGGGCGGGCGGTGTCTTCGTACGGGGGCATCGCGGTCCAGGGTGGTACGGGAGTCGGCCGGGCGGCCACCAGCAGCCTAGGGCCTGCCCGGCCGGCCGCCGGGACGCCGCTGCGCGGTGCCGGTCCCCTACCCGCCCTTCCCCCGTTCCCTGGGGCTCCGCCCCAGACCCCGCGCCTCAAACGCCGGCGGGGCTGGATTCGGCTCCGCCGCCCCCGCGCCTCAAACGCCGGCGGGGCTGGATTCGGCTCCGCCCCGCCCCCGCGCCTCAAACGCCGACGGGGCTGGATGCGCCGAGCCCGGCCCGGACCTGCCGGCGGCGCCTGGAGTGCGCGCAGCGCACTTCCAGCCCCGCCGGCGCTTGAGGCGCGGGCGCGGTAGCGCCGTGCAGTGACCCGCGCCGTCCCCCAAGCCCCGCCGGCGCTTGAGGCGAGAACGGGTGAAGGGCGGGGAGGGGCCAGGCCCGCGCAGCGGAGAACCACCCGCACCCGGACTGCCGGCCCGGCCACCCGAACCGGCCCTGCCCCGCGTCCGACCGCCGGAGCAGCGGCGCGAAGCCGGGGAGGCCGCCCGCGGCCGAGTCGCGCGAGCGGCGCGTCAAAAAAGGGGGGCTCAGCGGCCGCGGAGACGGCGGACCAGGATGCTGGCGTCGCCGCGGGACTCCAGGTCCGCGAGGACCACCGCCACCGCCTCGCGCACGATGCGGCCGCGGTCCACCGCGAGGCCGTGCTCACCGCGGAGCACCAGCCGGGCGTGCTCCAGGTCCATGAGCTCCTCCGCGGAGACGTAGACCGTGATCTTCTCGTCGTGCCGCTCCCGCCCGCTCGGCCGCCGGTTCGCACCCCGGCCCTGGGCCTTGCCGCCCGCCCGGGGCGCCGCGCCGGCAGAACCTTCCTGCGGCCTGCGCTGCGTGCCCACCGCCGGCTCGGCGGCCGCCCGGCCGCGGGCGTCCCCCGTGGTCCGCGTCGTGCCGTCCGCCGGTGCGGCCGCGTGCTCCGTGCCCCCGGCCGCCGGCGCCTCCTCGGCGCCCCGCCGCGGCGAGGACGACTGGAGGGCCGTCCCCCCGGTCGTACGGAACAGTTCGTCGGCTCCGGGCAGACTCACTCGGCGGGACACCGGGCGAGCACCTCCCTGGCCAGCTGGCGGTAGGCGGCGGCGCCGACGGAGTTGGACGCGTACGTGGTGATCGGCTCGCCGGCGACCGTGGTCTCCGGGAAGCGCACCGTCCGGCCGATGACCGTGTGGTAGACGTGGTCGTCGAAGGCCTCGACCACCCGCGCCAGCACCTCGCGGCTGTGCACCGTACGGGAGTCGTACATGGTGGCCAGGATGCCGTCGAGCTCCAGCTCCGGGTTGAGCCGCTCCTGCACCTTCTCGATGGTCTCGGTCAGCAGCGCCACACCGCGCAGCGCGAAGAACTCGCACTCCAGCGGGACGATGACCTTGTGAGCCGCCGTCAGGGCGTTCACGGTCAGCAGGCCGAGCGAGGGCTGACAGTCGATCACGATGTAGTCGTAGTCGGCCATCAGGGGCTTCAGCGCCCGCTGGAGCGTCGACTCGCGCGCGACCTCGCTGACCAGCTGCACCTCGGCGGCGGACAGGTCGATGTTGCTCGGCAGCAGGTCCATGTTGGGGACCGCGGTCTTGAGCAGCACCTCGTCGGCCGACATGCCCCGCTCCATGAGCAGGTTGTAGACCGTCAGGTCGAGTTCCATCGGGTTCACGCCGAGGCCCACGGACAGCGCGCCCTGCGGGTCGAAGTCGACGAGCAGCACGCGGCGCCCGTACTCGGCGAGCGCGGCACCCAGGTTGATGGTCGACGTGGTCTTGCCGACGCCGCCCTTCTGGTTGCACATCGCGATGATCTTCGCCGGACCGTGGTCGGTCAGCGGACCCGGGATCGGGAAGTACGGCAGCGGACGTCCGGTCGGGCCGATCCGCTCGCGGCGCTGGCGGGCAGCGTCGGGGGCGAGGGTGGCCGCGTACTCGGGGTCGGGCTCGTACTCCGCGTCGGGGTCGTAGAAGTGCCCCTCGGGCACCTGGTCGTAGTCGGCGAAACCAATGGGCGTATCGCCACCGTGGTCGCCGGCCGTGGAGTTCACGTCTAGGCCGTCCATGCTCTTTTGAGGCGTCGTCATGTGCTGGTGGTTTGCGAAGGTGCGGACCGCGACGGAGCCGACAGCTTCGAGCCCGGCAGGACCCTGTCCCCGCTCAGGCGTCCCTGCTCGACCACCTCCAGGAGCAAATGTCGACTCATTCACAAGTCGTCTTACCTCCTCGGACGTGACCAGGACACTTATCGATAGGTCAGCGTTGCACCATGCCGACGGTTGGCGACTCTATGGCGTGTCACCGCCCAGCGGCAACACAATCCACCGGACCCGGCACGATGTGTCGGCAACCGAACACCACTCTGTCAAGGGCGTGCGCGCTGTCACTGCGAAGTTTCGCAGGTGTGCGAAAGGGTTAAAGGGTTACGTTCGAGGCGAGTTGAGGGGGCTCCGCGGGCGGCCCGCGAACGCGTCCGGCCGGACCTTGCGGGCAAGGTCCGGCCGGATACGTGAGATTGACGTCAGTCGTTGACGGTTCAGCCGATGAGCGTGCTGATCTCGACGGACTCGAGGCCGTGGGCCTCGGCGACGGGGCCGTAAACGACCTTGCCGTCATGGGTGTTGAGGCCCAGGGCGAGGGCGGCGTCGCGACGCAGCGCCTCGGCCCAGCCGAGGTTCGCGAGCTGCACGATGTAGGGCAGGGTCGCGTTCGTCAGGGCGTAGGTGGAGGTGTTCGGCACCGCACCCGGCATGTTGGCGACGCAGTAGAAGACCGAGTTGTGGACCTGGAAGGTCGGCTCGGCGTGGGTGGTCGGACGGGAGTCCTCGAAGCAGCCGCCCTGGTCGATCGCAATGTCGACAAGGACACTTCCGGGCTTCATCTTGGCGACGAGCTCGTTGGTGACCAGCTTCGGGGCCTTCGCACCCGGGATCAGCACCGCACCGATGACGAGGTCGGCCTCGACGACGGCCTTCTCCAGCTCGTAGGCGTTGGAGACGATCGTCTTGATCTTCGTGCCGAAGATCTTGTCGGCCTCGCGGAGCTTGTTGATGTCGCGGTCGAGCAGGGTCACATGGAAGCCCATGCCGATGGCGATCTGCGCGGCGTTCCAGCCGGAGACGCCGCCGCCGATGACCACGCACTCGCCGGCGTGGGTGCCGGGGACGCCGCCGGGCAGGACGCCGCGGCCGCCGGCCGAGCGCATCAGGTGGTAGGCGCCGACCTGCGGGGCCAGGCGGCCCGCGACCTCGGACATCGGGGCGAGCAGCGGCAGCGCGCGGTTGGCGAGCTCGACCGTCTCGTACGCGATGGCGGTGGTGCCGGAGGCGAGGAGCGCGTCCGTGCACTCGCGGGAGGCCGCGAGGTGCAGGTAGGTGAAGAGGGTCTGGTCCTTGCGGAGGCGGTGGTACTCCTCCGCGATGGGCTCCTTGACCTTCAGCAGCAGGTCCGCGGTCGCCCAGACCTCGTCGGCGGTACCGAGGATCTCGGCGCCGGCGGCGACGTACTCGGCGTCCGTGATCGAGGAGCCGACACCGGCGTTCTGCTCGACGAAGACCTGGTGGCCGTTGCGGACCAGCTCATGCACGCCGGCGGGCGTGATGGCGACCCGGAACTCGTTGTTCTTGACCTCGCGGGGGATGCCGACCTTCATCGTCGATCACGGTCCTTGGCTCAGGGGATATTACGGGGCACTTCCATACATACCCGCCCACAAGAACGCGCAACGGGATGCACCACGGAATGACGTGGTGAAGCCAGTCTAATGAAGGATGAAGCTCTGTCTAGCCTTGCAAACCAATAATTTCAGTCGGACACACTACGGATTTCGCAGGCTGCGGGGTCGTCTCCCAGCAATCTGTCGGCCGCCGACCGGTGCAGCCTGGCCGCCGCCGGGTCGCCGAGACGGTCCAGCGTGTCGGCCAACCGCACCTGCAGCGCGGCCTGAAGTCGCTGGTCCCCGGCCCGCCGCGCCAGCTCGATGGCCTCGCGGCAGGTGTGCAGGGATTCCTCGGGCCGGCCGGCGTACTCCTGCACCCGTGCCATCTCGCTCAACGCCTTTGCCTGCCCCGGGACATCGGCGAGCCGGCGGTAGCCGGCGGCGGCCGCGCGCCAGCTGCGCAGGGCCTCCCCGTACCGGCCCGCGTAGGTGTGCACGTTGCCGAGCCGGCCGTAGAGCCTGGCCTCGTCCTCCCGCTCCCCCCGGGCCAGTGCGTGGGCCAGGGCGCGGCCGAACCAGTCGGAGGCCCGCGGCCAGTCCGCCAGCTCCTGGTACGCACCCCCTACGGATTCCATCGCGCGGCCCGTCGCGTAGGGGTCGTTCGCGGCCTTTCCCGCGACCAGCGCGGCCCGGTAGCGGCCCAGCGCCTCCCGGGTCCGGCCGGTCGCGGCGTCCAGATCGGCCAGGTTCAGCAGGGCCGCGGCCCGCTCCCGGTGCAGGCCGCGGCGCTCGGCGACGTCCAGGACGAGGCGGTGCAGCCCGTACAGCTCGGGCGCGGCGGCCTCGGTGCCGCGGTGCGCGGCCAGCGCCCGGACCAGGGCGGACACCAGGCGGCGGGCCAGGGTGTCCAGCCCGCCGTCGGCCACGGCCAGCTGCGCGGCGGCGGTCAGCGCGGGCAGCCGGGTGTCCAGCCAGGTGGCGGCGGCGCGCCGGTCGGGGAAGCGCAGGGCGCGGGGCATCGCGTCCAGGTGCTCGCGCAGCTCGTCGTCGTCCTCGCCGGGGTCGGCCGCGGCCCGGCAGGAGGTCAGCAGCCGGACGGTCCGCTCCAGCGTCCGGGCGCGCGCCAGCTGCACCTCCGGGGCCCGCTCCTTGGTTTCGAGCAGGGCCTGGAGGAAGGGCGCGAGGCAGCCGGGGAGCAGGAACATCCCGTCCGGGGCGTGCCGTACGAGGCCCAGCGCGCCGAAGTCCTCCAGCGTGGACTGCGCCGCGGCCACCGAGCAGCCGGCGAGGGCGGAGACGGTGTGCGAGTCGAGGATCCCGGCCGGGGCGAGCGGCAGCAGGTGCAGGGTGCGGCGGGCCGGCTGGGGCAGGGACTCGTAGACGAGCCGGAAGGCGCGGCCCAGCGGGCCGGTGGTGGTGGGGGGCATCTCGTGGAGCTGCTTGGCCAGGTCGGCGACGGCGGCCTTGGGGTGGGCGGCGAGCCAGCCGCCGGCCAGGGCGAGGGCGGCGGGAAGCCCGCCGCACTCCTCGGCGAGGGACTCGGCGGCCCGGGGGTCGACGGTGACGCGGGTGTCGCCGATGAGCCGGGAGAGCAGGCCGACGGCGGAGGGGGGCTCCAGGCCGCCGAGGGTGCAGGGGCGGACGTCCGGGATCCCGGTGAGCGGGCCTTCGGCGGTGACCACGACCAGGCATTCGGGGGTGTCGGGGAGCAGGGCGTCGACCTGGTGCGGGTCGGCGGCGTCGTCGACGAGCAGGATCGCGCGCCGACCGGACAGCGCCTCCCGCAGGGCCGCGCTCAGGTCGTCCTCGCCGGCCCCGGGCGGGGTGGGTTCCCCGAGCCCTTCGAGCAGGGTCCGCACGGCGCGCTCGGTGGCGACCGGCTCCCCGCCGGGCTGGGTCAGCCGCACCCGGAGCAGGCCGTCGGGATACTGGTCGGCGACCTCGCGCACGAACGCCTCCGCGAGCGCGGTCCGCCCGGAGCCGGGCCGCCCGGCGACGAGCAGCACCCGCGCGCGGGGCGCCTTCGCCTTGCGGCCCGAGAGGGTGTCGAGCCCGGTCCGGGCGATGTCCTCGCGCAGCTCCTTGAGCTCACGCCGCCGCCCGACGAAATCCGCCACGATCCGCTCCTCTCCCTGCCTCCGGGGTGCTGAGCGTAGTTCACGCAGAGCGACGACCCGTGTGGAGCGCGGCCTACAGATCCCCCAATCGGATCAGCGGATGGGCCTATTTATCACCGCGGCTTCCTCACCGCGGCTTCCTCACCGCGGCTTCCTCAGCGCGCCGCTCGCTCCGCGCCCCCTCGCGCGCCCAGGGCGGTCAGGCCTCGTACGGGCGGGCCGGCCAGGGGGCCAGGGCCGGGCGCAGGGAGGCGAAGTCCGGGTCCGAGGCGAGGACCGTCGCCACGGCCAGGACGCCCGCCACCAGCGCCGCGTTCGAGAGGTCGCCCGCCAGGATGCCCCGTACCAGGTCGGGGACCGGCACCCACTCCACTTCCATGTCGGCCTCCTCGGAGGAGGTCTCCGTGTACCGCTCCCCCTCGGCCTCCGAGATGCCCCGCGCCAGGAACACCCGTACCGCCTCGTCGGAGCCGCCGGGCGAGGAGTAGAAGTCGGTCAGCACCCGCCAGTCGTCGGCCTTGACGTACGCCTCCTCGTACAGCTCCCGCTGCGCCGCGCCCAGCGGGTTCTCGCCGGGGACGTCCAGCAGCCCGGCCGGCAGCTCCCACAGCCGGTGCCGCACCGGGTGGCGGTACTGGCGGATCACCAGCACGCGCTCCTGCTCGTCCAGGGCCACCACGCACACCGACCCGGGGTGCACCTGGTAGTCGCGCCGGACGACCGACCCGTCCGGCATCCGCACCTGGTCGGAGGCCACGGCCGTCTTCGCCCCCTCGAACGGCCGCCGCCGCGCCAGCGTCTCCCAGGTCTCGGCCGTGTCCTTGATGACGTTGCCCATGCCCAATGCCCTCCACAACGTGCGACAGCCGGGTACGGATGATCCGTACCCGGCTGCCTACGTTACCGAGCGTCAGCCCTGCTGCTGGCGCTCCACCGCGGCCTTGACCAGGCCCGCGAAGAGCGGGTGCGGCCGGGTCGGGCGGGAGCGGAGCTCCGGGTGGGCCTGGGTGGCCACCAGGTAGGGGTGCACCTCGCGCGGGTACTCGACGTACTCGACGAGCTTGTTGTCCGGGGAGGTACCGGAGAAGACCAGGCCGGCCTTCTTCTCCAGCTCGCCGCGGTAGGCGTTGTTGACCTCGTAGCGGTGGCGGTGGCGCTCGTCGACGTACGCGTCGCCGTAGACCTCGCGCACGATGGACCCCTCGGCCAGCTTGGCCGTGTACATGCCCAGGCGCATGGTGCCGCCCAGGTCACCGGCGCCCTCGACGAAGGCCAGCTGCTCCTCCATGGTCGAGATGACCGGGTGCGGGGTGGAGGCGTCGAACTCGGTGGAGTTCGCGTCCTCGATGCCCGCGAGGTTGCGCGCGGCCTCGATGACCACGCACTGCAGGCCCAGGCACAGGCCGAGCAGCGGGATCTTCTTCTCGCGGGCGTAGGTGATCGCGCCGACCTTGCCGTTGACACCGCGGTCGCCGAAGCCGCCGGGCACGCAGATCGCGTCCACGTCGCCGAGCACCGCGGCGGCGCCCGCCGGGGTCTTGCAGTCGTCGGACGTGACCCACTTGATCTGGACGCGGGCCTTGTTGGCGAAGCCGCCGGCGCGCAGCGCCTCGGTCACCGACAGGTAGGCGTCCGGCAGGTCGATGTACTTGCCGACGAGCGCGACCTTGACCTCGTGGTCGGGGTTGTGGACGCGGTCCAGCAGGTCCTCCCACACCGTCCAGTCGACGTCGCGGAAGGGCAGGTCGAGCTTGCGGACGACGTACGCGTCCAGGCCCTCGGTGTGCAGCACCTTCGGGATGTCGTAGATCGACTTGGCGTCGATCGCCGCGACCACGGCCGCCTCGTCCACGTCGCACATCAGCGAGATCTTGCGCTTGATGGAGATGGGGACGTCGCGGTCGGCGCGCAGCACGATGGCGTCGGGCTGGATGCCGATGTTGCGCAGCGCGGCGACGGAGTGCTGGGTGGGCTTGGTCTTCAGCTCGCCGGAGGGGCCGATGTAGGGCAGCAGCGAGATGTGCACGACGAAGACGTTGTCGCGGCCGACCTCGTGGCGGACCTGGCGGACGGTCTCCAGGAACGGCAGCGACTCGATGTCGCCGACCGTGCCGCCGACCTCGGTGATGACGACGTCGACGTCCTCGGTCGCCATGCGGCGGATGCGGTGCTTGATCTCGTTGGTGATGTGCGGGATGACCTGCACGGTGTCACCGAGGTACTCGCCCCGGCGCTCCTTGGCGATGACCGTGTTGTAGACCTGGCCGGTGGTGACGTTGGCCGAGCCGTCGAGGTCGACGTCGAGGAAGCGCTCGTAGTGGCCGATGTCCAGGTCGGTCTCGGCGCCGTCGTTGGTGACGAACACCTCACCGTGCTGGAAGGGGTTCATCGTGCCGGGGTCGACGTTCAGGTAGGGGTCGAGCTTCTGCATCGTGACCCGCAGGCCGCGCGCCTTCAGCAGCGCACCCAGGCTGGAGGCCGTCAGGCCCTTGCCGAGGGACGAAGCGACACCTCCGGTGACGAAGATGTGCTTGGTCGTCATGGATTTGGGCGGCATCGCCAAGAGGGGGCTCCCGTGGTCGCGAGGTGAGGTGCGTCCGGCGACTTCTCCCGTTTCCGGGGGTGCCGAAGCTGCGGTTTCGGGGCCCCTGATTCGCACAGGCAGACCACCGGTCCACGGGGTACCAGCCTATCAGCGCCCGGGAGGGTCCGCCTCCGGGCGCGCTGCGCGCCGACGGCCCGGTACCGTCCTGCCAGGCGGTTCCGGCAGGTCACCCATTCGGCCGAGTGACATTGTCCCGATACTTAAGGAGATCACTAGGGTGCGCTCATAGCGTGCTCGGATACCGCTGCACATCACCGCCGAGCAGTCCGGCAGACGGCGTAACAACGCCAGTTCCGGCAATCTAGGACTCGACGCGGGGATCCCTGCGCACAGGAGACCGCGCGACAGCGCATTGCAAGCGCCCTACGGGGCGGACGTGGCCGTTCGACTGGAGAGCAACGTGTCCGGGCGCATCGAGGATTACGCACTGATCGGGGACATGCAGACCGCGGCGCTGGTCTGCCGGGACGGGGCGGTGGACTGGCTGTGCCTGCCACGTTTCGACTCCCATGCCGTCTTCGCGAGCCTTCTGGGCACCGATGAACACGGGTTCTGGCGCGTCGGCCCGGCGTTCGCGCCGGGTACGGAGCCGCCGCGGGCCGCCCGCCGGCGCTACCGGGGGGACTCCCTGGTGCTGGAGTCGGAGTGGGACACCCCGCGCGGGACCGTCCGCGTCATCGACTTCATGCCGCCCCGCGAGGACCACGCGCCGCAGCTGATCCGCATCGTGGAGGGCGTCAGCGGGCGCGTCCCGATGCGCTCGGCGCTGCGGATGCGCTTCAGCTACGGCCGGGTCGTGCCCTGGGTGCACAAGGTGGACGGGCGCACCGTGGCCGTCGCCGGCCCGGACTCGGTCTGGCTGGACACCGAGGTGCAGACGTACGGCAAGGACCTGACGACCTACTCCGACTTCACCGTCGGGCCGGGCGACCGGGTGGCCTTCGCCATCAGCTGGCAGCCGTCCCACAAGGGCGCCCCGGAGACCCCGGACGCCGAGGCGGCGCTGGAGGCGACCAGCGAGTTCTGGCGCGAGTGGGTGGACCTGTGTACGTACCACGGGCCCTACCGGGAGGCGGTGATCCGCTCGCTGATCACCCTCAAGGCGCTCACGTACGCCCCCACGGGCGGGATCGTCGCCGCGCCGACGACCTCCCTGCCGGAGGAGATCGGCGGGGTCCGCAACTGGGACTACCGCTACACCTGGCTGCGTGACGCCGCCATCACCCTGTCCTCGCTGCTGCGCACCGGCTACCGGGGCGAGGCCGCGGCCTGGCGGGACTGGCTGCTGCGCGCGGTGGCCGGCGACCCGGAGAACCTGCAGATCATGTACGGCATCGCCGGCGAGCGCGAGCTGGGCGAGACCGAGCTGGACTGGCTGCCCGGGTACGAGAACTCCAGCCCGGTGCGCGTCGGCAACGGCGCCGCGCACCAGCTCCAGCTCGACGTGTACGGCGAGGTCACCGAGGCCCTGCACCTCGGGCACATGACGGGCCTGGCCCGCAACGACTACGCCTCGGTGCTCCAGCTGAAGCTGATCCGCTACCTGGAGACCCACTGGAACGAGCCGGACGAGGGCATCTGGGAGGTGCGCGGCCCCCGCCGCCACTTCGTGCACTCCAAGGTGATGGCCTGGGTGGCCGTCGACCGCACGATCAAGCTGATCGAGAGCGGCGACGCGGACGGCCCACTGGACCGCTGGCGCGAGATGCGCGACCGGATCCACGCGGACGTCTGCGAGAAGGGCTACGACCCGGAGCGCAACACCTTCACCCAGTCCTACGGGTCGAAGGAGCTGGACGCCTCCCTGCTGCTCATCCCGCAGATGGGCTTCCTGCCGCCGGACGACAAGCGGGTCATCGGCACCATCGAGGCGATCCAGCGCGAGCTGTCGACCCCGGACGGGTTCATCCTGCGCTACCCGACGGCCGGCGAGGAGGCCGGTGTGGACGGGCTGGAGGGGGACGAGGGGGCCTTCCTCGCGTGCTCGTTCTGGATGGCCGACGACCTCGCGATGATCGGCCGGGTCGACGAGGCGCGCCGGCTGTTCGAGAAGCTGCTGGCCCTGCGCAACGACCTGGGGCTCCTGGCGGAGGAGTGGGACCCCAAGCTCCAGCGCCAGGTCGGCAACTTCCCGCAGGCCTTCAGCCACGTCCCGCTGATCGACACGGCGCTGCGGCTGACCGCGAGCGGGGCCTACGGCGGCTGACGCGCGGGCCCCGGGCCGCCCGCCTACGCTGTAGGGGTCCCCTGCCCCTCTCGGGAAGGGGGGGTCGCCATGGCGCCCCTCTCGAAGGCGGGCACGGCCCTTGCCGCGCTCCGCGAGGACCTGGCCGGCGACGTCTTCGCCCCGGACGACCCGGGGTACGACGAGGCCAGGACCGTGTTCAACGCCATGGTCGACCGCAGGCCGGCGGTGATCGCCCAGTGCGCGGGCGCGTCGGACGTGGTCACGGCGGTGCGCTTCGCCCGGGAGCTCGACCTGCCGGTCGCGGTGCGCGGGGGCGGGCACAGCGTCGCGGGGATGTCCCTGAACGACGGGGGCCTGGTCGTCGACCTGCGCCGGATGCACGGGGTGACCGTCCATCCGGCGGCGCGGGCCGCGCACATCGGCGGCGGCGCCACGATGAGCCACCTGGACCGGGCCTGCCAGCCGCACGCGCTGGCGACCACCGGGGGCCGGGCCTCCACCACCGGCGTCGGCGGCTTCGTCCTGGGCGGGGGGACGGGCTGGCTGGACCGGAAGTTCGGGCTGGCCGTGGACAACCTGCTGGGCGTGGACCTGGTCACCGCCGACGGCGAGCTGGTGCACGCCACGGCGGAGGACCACCCGGACCTGTTCTGGGGGCTGCACGGCGGCGGCGGGAACTTCGGCATCGCCACCTCGCTGACCCTGCGGCTGCACGACCTGCCCCACATGTCGATCGCGTTCCTGCTGTACCTGCCCGAGCGCGGGCCCGAGGCGGTGCGCGCCTACCGGGACGTCATCGAGTCCGGGCCGCCGGAGGCGAGCGGCGCCGCCCTCTACCTGACGGCGCCGCCCGAGGAGTTCGTACCGCCGCACCTGGTGGGCCTGCTGCTGGCGGGCGTGCTGCTGACGTACGCGGGCCCCGAGGAGGAGATGCGCAGGCTCGCGGAGCCGCTGCTGGCGGTCCCGCACGAGGTGGAGATCGTCACGGCCATCCCGTACGCCGACCTCCAGTGCATGATCGACGACCCGCCGGGGCTGCGGAACTATTGGTCGGCCGAGTACCTCACGGGGTTGCCCGACGCGTGCGTGGACGTGTTCTGCGCCCGCGCCGACTCGATGCCGGTGCCGACGGCCACCCAGCACCTGGTGTGGCCGCAGGGCGGGGCGATCGCCTCCGCCCCGGGCGACTACCCGGTCCCCTACCGCGACGCCCCCTGGGCGGTGCACCCGTTCGGGATGTGGGAGGACCCGGCCGACGACGACCGGGTCCGCCAGTGGGTCGGGGACGTCCGCGCCGACGTCCGGCCGTGGCGCACCGGCGCGGTGTACCTCAACTTCACCGGGGACGAGGGCGCGGACCGGGTCGTGGCCGGCCTGGGCGCCGACAACATGCGGCGCCTGGGCGAGCTGAAGCGGCGCTACGACCCGGACAACGTCTTCCGCTACAACCACAACATCAAGCCGCTGTAGGGGCGCGGGCCCGGTGCCGGTCTCAGGTGAGGGCGGCGATCACCTCCCGGGCGGCCCGTTCGCCCTCGGTGGCGCCGCCCTCCATGAAGCCCTGGAAGTCGTAGCTGCAGTGCTCGCCGCCGATGTGGACGTTGCCCTGGGCGGTGCCCTCGTACTGGGCGTAGCGGTGCAGGTAGCCGGTGGGCCAGTACGAGTACGCGCCCAGCGAGTAGGGGTTGCGGTGCCAGGCGGAGAGCTGGGCGCGGCCGGTCCAGACGGCCTTGGTGCCCGGGAAGAAGACGTCGATGCCGGTCAGCATCCGCTGGGCGAGGGCCCGTACGTAGGGGTCGGCCTCGGTGGCGAAGGGGGTCGCGGGGGTGAGCGAGCCGGCGAGGCTGCCGCCGCCGTACTGGAGGAGGATGCCGCCGTTGCCGGGCTGGACCTTGGTGGTGTCCCAGGTCTGCTGGACGTCGGAGTCGGTGAAGCAGTCTCCGGCCGAGACGCCGGGCCACGGGCCGGTGCCGCGCCAGGGCCGGGCGGTGAACTGCATGTTGAGCTTGGTGCAGTAGCCCATGCGGGCGTCGCGCAGCAGGTTGCGCATCAGCGGGTCGAAGCCGGCCTGCGAGGTGTCGAGGCGCTGGAGGACGGGCAGCGGCAGGCACAGGACGGTGTGGTCGGCGACGGTGGTGCGGGTGGCGCCGGAGTCGTCGAACGTGAGGGTCTGGGTGCCGTCGGCGTTGGCCCGTACGGCGAGCAGCTCGCGGCCCATCACGATCGTGCCGGCGGACAGGGCGGCGGCGATGGCGTTCGGGAGCCGGTCGTTGCCGCCGGTGATGTGGTAGCGCTCGTTGGACAGGCCCCAGACGTTGAAGTTGCCGGGGTTGGGCTGGTAGCCCATCAGCAGGACCAGTGCGAGGGCGGACTGGGCGGTGGTGTCGGCGCCGTACTCGACGTTGTAGGCGACGTCGATGAACCGGCCGAGCTGGGAGCCGTGGCCGCCGGGGATCCGGGTCTCGATCCACTCGTACAGGGTCATGTTGTCGAGGGCGGTGCCGGCGGGGGTGGAGCTGTTCCAGGTGACCTCCCCGGCTTCCTGGAGGTCGCGGTGCAGCGCCTGGTAGACGGCCTTGAAGTCCTCGTCGGCCTGGGTGCGGGAGTAGTACTCGCCGTTGAACCGGAGCACCTCCTCCGCGCCGTTGGGGCCGCCGCCGAGGAAGTCCTCGGTGGGCAGGTTGAAGCGGCGGCACAGCTCCAGGATCTTCTTGTGGCTGGTGTCGATCAGCTCGCCGCCGATCTCGGAGGTCTGGCCGTACGCCCAGTGGGCGCGCTGGGTCCACATGCGGCCGCCGACGCGGGCCGGGTTGGCCTCGTAGAGGGTGCAGGGGATGCCGGCGTCCTGGAGGGTGAGGGCGGCGGTGAGGCCGGATATGCCGGCGCCGACGACGGCGACGCGGGCGGGGGTGGCGCGCTTGGGGGCCGGGGCGCTCTGCGCGGCGTACGCGGTGGCGGCCGTCGCGGAGGAGGCGAGCGCGGTGCCGAGGCCGAGCGCGGCGGCGCGGCCGAGGAGTTCGCGGCGGGTGGAGCCGCGTACCTCGGCGGCGGGCATCCGCAGCCGCCGGGCGGCCGCGTGTTCGGCGGCGAGCTGTCGCAGGGAGTGCATCAGGGGCGTACGGGCCATGGGAGGGGCTCCTCAGACGGTGGCGGCGGCGGGGCCGGAGGGGGTGGCGGCGGGGTCGTCGGTGTCGTCGGCGTCGTCGGTGCGTTCGGCGGCGTCCTCCAGGACGATCCGGCCGATGACCTCGTAGCGTGCGGGGGCCTTCGCCTTCAGCCAGAACCCGAGGGCCAGGCCGCCGAGGAAGACCGCGCCGACGATCCACGGGATGAGCTTGAAGAACAGCGAGCCGGCGGCGGCCCCCGCGGCGGTCTCCATGTTGAGCACCAGCAGGACCACGACGGCGGTCATCCCGATCCCGCCGAGCAGCGGCGCCGTGAAGGTCCTGAACCAGTGCCGGTCCTCTGGGTGGTTGGCGCGGAAGTAGCCGATGACCGCGAAGGAGCACAGGGTCTGCACGATCAGGATCGCCATCGTGCCGAGGATCGCCAGGAGCGTGTACAGGTGCAGGTACGGGTCCTGGCCGGTGAGCCAGAAGCCGGCGACGAGGGCGGTGGCGATGGCGGTCTGCGCCACGGAGGCGACGTACGGGGAGCCGTGCCGGGGGTGGGTGCGCCCGAGTCCGGCGTGCAGGAAGCCCTCGCGGCCGATGGCGTACAGGTAGCGGGCGGCGCACTGGTGGAAGGCCATCCCGCAGGCGAAGGAGCCGGTGAGCAACAGCCACTGGAAGGCGTCGACGGCCCAGCCCCCGATGAACGTCCGGGTGGGGGCGAAGAACAGGTCCAGGGGGCTGGCGGAGGCGGACAGGGTGACGGAGTCGGCCAGGCCGTTGCCGGCGATGGTCATCCAGGAGACGTAGATGTAGAAGAGGCCCACTCCGACGACGGAGATGAGGGTGGCCTTGGGGATGACCCGCTTGGGGTCGCGGGACTCCTCGCCGTACATCGCGGTGGACTCGAAGCCGACCCAGGACCAGAAGGCGAAGAAGAGGCCGAGCCCGGCGGAGGTGCCGGTGAAGGCGTTCTTCGGGTTAACGGGCTCCACCGGGATGCCGTCAGGTCCGCCGCCCGCGACGAGCACGGCGGTGGCGACGGCGAAGAGGACGGCGATCTCCGCGACGAGCATCACGCCGAGGGCCTTGGCGGTGAGGTTGATGTCGAAGTGCGCGAGGACGGCGGTGACGGCGAGCATGGCGGCCGCGTAGAGGACCCAGGGCAGGTCGACGCCGAGCTGGTCGTGGACGGTCGTCTTCGCGAAGTAGGAGAACACGCCGACGATCGAGGCCTCGAAGACGATGTAGGCGAGGACGGCGAGCATCCCCGAGGCCATGCCGGCGATCCGGCCGAGGCCGTGCGAGATGAACCCGTAGAAGGCGCCGGCGGCGGTGATCCGCTTGGCCATGGCCACGTAGCCGACCGCGAAGACGGTGAGGACGAGGGTCGCGAAGAGGTACCCGGCGGGCGCGCCGGTGCCGTTGCCGAAGCCGACCGCGATGGGCAGGTTGCCGGTCATCGCGGTGATCGGCGCGGCGGTGGCGACCGCCATGAAGACGACGCCGACCAGGCCGACGGAGTTGGCCTTGAGGCGCTGGACCGGGGGCGCGGCCCCGGCGGCGGGTGGCGGCGTGGCGCTGGCTCTGCTCATGGAGTCCTCGTTCCTGCTTCGTGGTCTTGCCGAAGGCCGTCACTCTCCACCCGCGTGACGCACGCCACAATCGGCACGCGGTCCGATAATCTCCGTGCCGGGGCGACGAGTTGTCGGTCCGGACGGGGGCATATCGGACTCCGTAACCGCCCGGTGATACGCGCGGTACGGGCCGGCCGGTAGCGTCCGCGACATGGACGACCAGGGCGGAATCACGGTTCAGCGGGCACTGGAGCTGCCGGGACTGCGCAGCGGGCTCCCGGAGGTGGTCGCCTGCGCCGACCGCCTGGGACGGACCGTGCGCTGGGTGCACGCGGGCGAGGTCCCGAACATCGCCTCGCTGCTCAAGGGCGGCGAACTGCTGCTGACCACCGGTCTCGGGCTGGGCACCCGGCCCGCCGAGCAGCGCGCCTTCGTACGCCGCCTCGCGGACCGGGGCATCGCCGCGCTGGTCGTGGAACTCGGCCCGCGCTTCACCCGGCTCCCCGCCACGATCGTCGAGACGGCCAGGGCCGCCGGGCTGCCGCTGGTCCAGCTCCACCGCGAGGTCCCCTTCGTGACGGTGACGGAGGAGGTCCACACCGAGATCGTCAACGGCCACTACGCCCTGCTCCAGCGGGCCGAGGAGGTCCACCGCCGATGTACCGAGGCCCTGCTGGGCGGCGGCGGGATCCCGCAGGTGCTGCGCATCCTGGCCGACTTCACGGGCAACCCCGTCTTCCTGGAGACCCCGGACGGCCAACTGCTGTACGCCGCCGGGCCGGTGGCCGGCGAGGCGGCGGCGGACCCGCTCCAGGTGTGGGAGGGCCTGCGCGGCGGCCAGCGCGCGGCCGAGCCCCCGGCGAACGCGGTGGTGGTCGACGTACCGGGCGGCGGCCACGGCACGGGGTCGGTCCGGGCGCGGGTCGTCCTGGTGGGCGTCGCGGGCCCGCTGCTGCCGGTCCACCGGATGGCGGCGGAGCGCACGGCGGGGGTCCTGGCGGTCGTCCTGATGCAGGCGCGGCAGGAGGAGGAGCTGGCCGCGCGCGGCCGGGGCGACTTCCTGACGGACCTGGCGGAGGGCCGGATCTCGGCGGAGGACGCCCCGGCGCAGGCGCGCGTCCTCGGCTTCCGGCCGGGGGCGGGGCCGCTGCTGCCGATCGTGATGCGGCTGTCCACGGACCTGGGGGCTTCGGGGAACTGGGCCGTGCTGGCCCGGGCGGTGCTGGAGGAGCTGTCGTCGGTCGGGGTGCCGGTGCTGCTCGGCGTACGACCGGTGGAGGGACGGGTGCCGCTGCTGGTGTCCCTGCGCGCCGAGTCGGAGCGCACGGCCGTCGCCGACCGGGTCGCCGCCGCGCTGCGGGCGGGCGTCGAACGGGCCGGCCTGGACCGGGCCGTCGCCCCGCCGGCCGTGGTCGTGGGCGTCGCCGGCGGCTGGGCGGCCGCCTCCTCCGGCCTGCGGCACGCCGCCGAGACGGCCACGGCGGCGCACGGCCTGCCGGCCCGGCCCTGGTACGACGCCCGCCGCCTGGACATCGACCTGCTGCTGTGGCGGCTGCGCGAACACCCCGACCTGGCGGCCTTCGTGGACCGGGCGATCGGCCCGCTCCGCACCCACGACACGACGTCGCGCCCGCCGCTCCTGCCCACCCTGGAGACGTACCTGGCCCACGCGGGCCGCAAGGCGGAGACCGCGCGCGAGCTGCACCTGAACCGCCAGACCCTGTACAACCGGCTGGCCCGCATCGCGGAGCTCCTGGGCACGGACCTGGACGACCCCGAAACGGTCCTCTCCCTGAGCCTGGCCCTCCGCGCCCGCCGCCACACCTCTTCCTGACGCGGTCCTCGCACCGCTCAGCGCCGGGGCGCTTCCCGGGCTTCGGCCCGGGGGCGGGGCCATGGGCACGGGCCGGTGCCGTCGGCCGCCTGCGGGTGGTGGCCGCTGCGCGGAGCATGACCCCCTCCCCGGGCTCCGCCCGGATCCGCGCCTCGAACGCCGGGGGGGGCTGGACCGTGCGGCGTTGCGGGCTGAAGTCCCCGGTAGCCGCGCCGGCACTCGGGGCCGCGGGCGCGGAGCGCCGTCTCGCGCCCCGCCGAAGCGTGCGCAGCCCCGCCCGGGACAACCCCATGCCCCGCGCGGGGCCCGGGGCACAGCCCCGGGTGTCCCGGGCGCAGCCCGGGGGGGGCCGGGGCACAGCCCCGCGGGATCCGGGGCACAGCCCCGGGGGGGCCGGGGCACAGCCCCGGGGGGGGGCCGGGGCACAACCCCGGGGAACGGGTGAAGGGTGGGGAGGGGGCTCGGCCTCGCGCCGCGGAACGGGCGCAGCCGCGCACCGCCCCGGAACCGCCGGGGGCTACCGGCGGTCCATCAGTTCGTCGTACACCGCCAGGACCTGCGCCACCGTGTCGTCCTCCGTCGGCCACGTCGCCGCCTGCGCCCGGCCCGCCACCGCGAGGGCCGCCCGCCGGTCGGGGTCGTCCAGGAGCGCGGCCACCGCGCCCGCCAGCGCGCCGGAGTCCCCGTACGGGACCAGCACCGCCGCGTCGCCGACCAGCTCCGGTACGCCCCCGACCTCGGTCGCCACCAGGGCCACCCCGGCCCGCAGGGCCTCCTGCGCCAGCAGGGACCGGCCCTCCCAGCGGCTCGGCAGCACCGCCACGTCCGCCGCCGCCAGCAGCCGGTCGGCGTCCCCGCGCCGGCCCAGCAGCCGCACCGGGAGCCCCTCCTCCCGGATGCGCCGCGCCAGTTCGGGCCGCAGCGGTCCCTCCCCCGCGATCACGAGCAGCGGCGGCGGCTCCAGCACCCGCCACGCCCGCGCCGCGTCCAGCAGGACGGAGTACCCGCGCCGCGCCACCAGGCTGCCGACCGCGACGACCAGCGGCCGTTCCACCACGCCCAGCTCCGCCCGCGTCTTGCCGGCGTCGGGGAGCGGCGGCGCCGCCGGCACGGCCACCGCCGCCAGCCGCGCGTCCCGCGCCCCGCGCCGCCGCGCGAGGTCCACCTGGTCGGAGGAGGAGCCCAGCACCACCGCCGCGGCCCGGGCCACGTGCCGCTCCAGGAGCCGGCTCAGCCGTCCGAGCGGCCCCGCCGGCTCGGGCCCGCTGCCGTGCCACGTCACCACCAGCGGCGGCCGCCGCCCGCCGCCGCGCAGCGCCAGCGCGGCGCGCATCCCGGCCCGGACCCCGTGGGCGTGCACCACGTCGGCCCGGCCGCAGGCGGCCCGCAGGGCGCCCGCCGCGTCGGGAGTGAACTCCGCCCCGGCGCCGGTGAAGTCGTACTCCCCCTCGGCCGCCGCGGGGGCGCACACGGTCACCCGTACGCCGCGCGCCGCCAGCCCCGTCGCCAGGGACCGCACGTGCGCGCTGCTGCCCGCTCCCGTACCGCCGAGGACCTGGAGGGTGCGCAGCGCAGGCCGCCCGTACGGCTGTGCGGGGGCCGGGAAGGAGGCCGGGGAGCTGCTCACGGGCCGTAGCTCCAGGGTGAGGAGGGGGGTCAGAGACGTCGCCCAGGATGCCAGTCCGTACGCGCGTTCCGGGACCATACGGGTGCGGATCCGGGACGAGATACCGCAGTACGCCCCCCAGCCTCACCCACACGGGCTAACAGCGGGCGGGCCGCCCGCGCTCAGGCGTCCGCGCGCGCCGCCTCCAGCAGTTCCTCGGCGTGGGCCCGTGCCGTCTGGGAGTCCTCCTGGCCGGCCAGCATCCGCGACAGCTCGCGGATGCGGTCCTCGCCTTCGAGGACGGTCACCCCGGAGCGGGTCACCGAGCCGTCGACGGTCTTCTCCACCAGCAGCTGGCGGTCCGCGAAGGCGGCCACCTGCGGCAGGTGCGTGACGACGACGACCTGCGCGGACTTGGCGAGCTTCGCGAGCCGCCGCCCGACCTCGACGGCCGCCTTGCCGCCGACGCCCGCGTCGACCTCGTCGAAGAGGTACGTCGGCACCGGGTCGGACCCGGCGAAGACGACCTCCACGGCCAGCATGACGCGCGACAGCTCACCGCCCGAGGCGCCCTTGGCGATCGGCCGCGGCTGGGCGCCGGGGTGCGGGGCCAGCAGCAGCTCGACCTCGTCCGTGCCCGTGGGCCCGTACGCGACCGCGCGCCCGCCGACCTCGACGCCCTCGGGGTCCTCGGTCTGCCGGATGTCGATCGTGACGCGGGCGTGCGGCATGGCGAGGGAGGCCAGTTCGGCGGTGACCGCGGAGGCGAACCGCTCGGCCGCCTCGGTCCGCGCGTCCGTCAGCGCCTGGGCCAGGACCGACAGTTCGTCGCGCAGCGCGTCCCGTTCGGCGGTCAGCCCGGCGATCCGCTCGTCGTCGCCGTCGAGCTCGAGCAGCCGCGCCGAGCCCTTCTGGGCCCAGTCCAGTACGGAGTCGATCGAGTCGCCGTACTTGCGGGTCAGCTGGGTCAGCGCGGCCCGCCGCTCCTCCACCGCGGCCAGCCGCAGCGGGTCGGCGTCCAGGTCGTCGGCGTACCCGGCCAGTTCCCCGGCCACGTCGGCCAGCAGGATGCCGAGCTCCCCGATCCGGTCGGCGAGGGCGCCGAGCGCCGGGTCGTGGGAGCGTACGGATTCCAGGGCGCGGTGCGCGCCCGCGACGAGCGTGTTGGCGTCGACGCCCTCGGGGTCCTCGACGTCACCGGCCAGTGCCGCGTGCGCGGCCTGCGCCGCGGAGGCCAGGGACTCGGCGTGCCGGAGCCGTTCGGCCTCGGCCGCGAGCTCGGCGTCCTCGCCGGGCAGCGGTTCGACGGCGGCGACCTCGTCCAGCCCGAAGCGCAGCAGGTCCGCCTCCTGCGCCCGCTCCCGGGCGCGGGTGGTCAGGGTGTCCAGCTCGGAGGTGACGGCCCGCAGCCGCCGGTAGGCACCGGCGTACTTCTCCAGGGGGACGGAGACGGAGTCCCCGGCGTACCGGTCGAGGGCCTGACGCTGGCGGGCGGGCCGCAGCAGGCCCTGCTGGTCGGTCTGCCCGTGGACGGCGACGAGGTCGTCGGCGAGTTCTGCGAGCAGGCCGACGGGCACGGAGCGGCCTCCGACGTGGGCGCGCGAGCGCCCCTCGGCCGACACGGTCCGGCTGATCAGCAGGGCGCCCTCGTCGAGTTCCGCCCCGGCCTCCCCGGCGCGTACGGCGGCGGGCGCGTCGGGGCGCATGACGAGGCGCCCCTCGACCACGGCCGCCTTGGCGCCGATCCGTACCAGGGCCGGGTCGGCGCGGCCGCCGAGCAGCAGCCCGAGGCTGGTGACGACCATCGTCTTGCCCGCGCCGGTCTCGCCGGTCACCGCGGTGAAACCGGGCGACAGCTCGACCACCGCGTCGTCGATGACCCCGAGCGACCGTATCCGCATCTCCTCAAGCACGGGACGACGATACCGAGGTTTCACCGGTGCCATGTGACCTCACCCGCCCGAAGTTTCTCGAACGAGTGTGCTATTGGAGCGTCAGTGCGGTGCTCCGCGCCACCCCTGGACCGGCAGCGCGAACTTCGCCACCAGCCGGTCCGTGAAGGACGCGTGGTGCAGCCGGGCGAGCCGCACCGGCACCGTCCCGCGGCGGACCTCCACCCGGGCCCCGGCGGGCAGCTCCAGCGTCCTGCGCCCGTCGCACCACAGGGCCCCGTGCGGGGTCCCGTTCTGCACCTCCACGGCCAGCACCGAGGTGGGCGAGGTCACCAGCGGCTTCGCGAACAGCGCGTGCGCGCTGATCGGCACCATCAGCAGCGCCTCCACCTCCGGCCAGACCACCGGCCCGCCCGCGGAGAAGGCGTACGCGGTGGAGCCCGTCGGCGTCGCGCAGACGATGCCGTCGCAGCCGAAGCCGGTCACCGGGCGCCCGTCGATCTCCAGGACCACCTCCAGCATCCGCTCCGCGGACACCTTCTGGACGGCGGCCTCGTTCAGCGCCCAGTCCCGGTGCACCACGTCCCCGTTGGTCCGTACGAGGACGTCGAGGGTCATCCGCTCCTCGACCTCGTAGTCCCGGCTGACCACCCGGTCCACGACCTTGTCGAGGTCGTCGCGCTCGGCCTCCGCGAGGAACCCGACCCGGCCCAGGTTGACGCCCAGCATCGGCACGCCCGAGCCGCGGGCGAACTCCGCACCGCGCAGCAGGGTCCCGTCCCCGCCCAGCACGATCAGCAGCTCGCACCCGCCGAGCACCTTGGGCGTGCACTCGGCGACCAGCTCCACCTCGGGCGGCAGCGGCAGGTCCCGGGCCTCGTCCTCCAGGACGCGCACCCCGATCCCCGACCGCAACAGCCCCTGCACCACCAGCTCGGCGCTGCGGATGGCGGCGGGCCGTCCGGTGTGCGCGACCAGGAAGACCGTCCTCGGGCCCGCCGGCTCCGGCGCCTCCGCGGCCCCCTCCGTTTCCACCCGACGTGCTGAACCCGCTGAACCTGCTGACACCTCTGTCACTGCGGCCCCTCCGCCACTGCACGGTCGACATCCCCCGGGTCGAGTGCCGGTGCCCCCGCCCGCAGCCACAGAAAGTACTCGACGTTGCCCGACGGGCCCGGCAGCGGGCTCGCCGTCACCCCCAGCACCCCCAGCCCCAGCTTCCAGGCCTGCGCCGCGACGTCCCGCACGGCCTCGGCCCGCAGCTCGGCGCTGCGCACCACACCGCCGCTGCCCAGGCGCTCCTTGCCCACCTCGAACTGCGGCTTCACCATCAGCACCAGGTCGGCGTCCGGCGCCGTGCACCGCACCAGCGCGGGCAGCACCAGCCCGATGGAGATGAAGGACAGGTCGCCCACCACCAGGTCCGCCGGGACGCCGTCGATCAGGTCGAGCGTCAGCTCCCGTACGTTCGTACGGTCCTTGACGGTGACCCGCTCGTCGCTCTGCAGCGACCAGGCGAGCTGCCCGTAGCCGACGTCGACGGCGACCACGTGGGCCACGCCCGCGCGCAGCAGCACATCGGTGAACCCGCCCGTCGAGGCACCCGCGTCCAGTGCCCGCCGCCCCTCGACGGCCAGCCCCAGGGGCCGGAAGGCGGCGAGCGCGCCGGCCAGCTTGTGGCCGCCCCGGGAGACGTAGTCGGGGTCGCTGTCGTCCTTGAGGACGACGAGGGCCGCGCTGGTCTCGACCTGGGTGGCCGCCTTGGTGGCGGTGGTACCGCCCACGGTCACCCGGCCCGCGGCGATCAGCTGGGCCGCGTGCTCGCGCGAGCGGGCCATGCTGCGGCGTACCAGTTCGGCGTCCAGGCGGCGGCGTGCCACTCCTGCCACGTTCGGTTCAGCTCCTGTTTTCGTAAGGTCCGGGGACGGGCGGTGCGTCCAGCGCGTCCAGCGCCTCGCGCAGCCCCCTGTGCACATCCTCGTACACCTCGGCGTGCCCGTCCGCCGCCAGGTGGTCCGCGTCCGCCAGCCGCTCCAGCCGCGCGTCCACCCCGGCGTGGCCGGTGGGCGTCCGTACGAGGCCCAGCGGCGCGGCCGCGGCGGGCTCGGCGTCCGGCTCCGCCGCGGGCTCCCGGTGGTCGTCTTCCGCAACGCACTCGGACACTTCGTCGGTCATGCCACGACGCTACCCCGAAGCGCGGGCGCCACCACCGGCGGCTCTGCGGTACGGTCGTGATCACCATGGCTACGATCCAGGAGTGCCGCGCCGCACTCGACCGACTCTCCGGCAACCTGGCGGCGGCCGACGGCGACGTGCGCGGCGCGGCCGCCCTCGACCGCTCCCTGAGCTGCCACATCACCGACCTCGACCAGACCTTCTCCGGGCGCCTGGAGGGCGGCCGGATCCGGGTGGACGCCCTCACGCCGGGGCCGCCCCGCGCCAAGGCCGACATCCGGCTGGCGATGACCGGCGACGACCTCGTCGCGCTGGTCGCCGGCGAGCTGAAGTTCGCCAAGGCCTGGGCCTCCGGCCGGGTCCGACTGGAGGCCGGCTTCCGCGACCTGCTGCGCCTCAAGAGCCTGCTTTAGCCTTCTTCACGCGCCGCTCGCACGCCTCGGCCGCGAGCGGCCCCGCCCTCTCGACGCGCCGCTCGCACGACTCAGCCGCGAGCGGCCTCCCCGGCTTCGCACCGCTGCGCCGGACTCCGTCCGGCGGGTGCGGGGCCCGGCTGCGGGCCCGTTCCGGCGCGAGCCTCAGACGGTGGCCTTCGCGCGCGCCCGCCGGGCGGCCGGGACCACCAGCGGCGTGCCGGTCTCCGGGTCGTCGATGATCCGGCAGCGCACCCCGAAGACCTCCTCCACCAGCTCGGCGGTGACCACCTCGGCCGGCGGCCCCTCGGCGACGACCCTGCCCGCGCACAGCGCGACCAGGTGCGTGGCGTAACGGGCCGCGTGGTTGAGGTCGTGCAGCACCGCCACGAGCGTGCGGCCCTGGTTCTCGTGGAGTTCCGCGCACAGGTCGAGCACGTCGAGCTGGTGCTGGATGTCGAGGTAGGTGGTCGGTTCGTCCAGCAACAGCAGCGGGGTCTGCTGGGCCAGCGCCATCGCGATCCACACCCGCTGGCGCTGGCCCCCCGACAGCTCGTCCACGGCCCGGCCGGCGAGCTCGGCGACGCCGGTCGCGGCCATCGACTCCAGGACGATCCGCTCGTCCTGCGCCGACCACTGGCGCAGCAGCCCCTGGTGCGGGTAGCGGCCCCGCGCGACCAGGTCGGCGACGGTGATGCCGTCCGGCGCGACCGAGGACTGCGGGAGCAGCCCCAGCGTCTTCGCCACCTTCTTCGCGGGCAGCGAGGAGATGGCCCGGCCGTCGAGCAGCACCCGTCCGGCGGCCGGCTTGAGCATCCGCGACAGCGCCCGCAGCAGGGTCGACTTGCCGCAGGCGTTGGGTCCCACGATCACCGTGAAGGAGTGGTCGGGGATCTCCACCGACAGGTTCTCCGCGATGACCCGCTGGTCGTAGCCGAGGGTGAGGTCCTCCGCGATCAGCCTCTGCACGTGCCCGCTCCTCGTTCCGGTCCGCTCGTTCATATACGTCCCGCCCTGCGCTCGGTGACGAGCAGCCAGAGCAGGTAGACACCGCCGGTCAGCCCGGTGACCACGCCCACCGGGAGCTGGTCCGCGCCGAAGGCCCGCTGCGAGGCCAGGTCCGAGGCCAGCAGCAGGACGGCGCCCATCAGCGCGCCGGTCAGCAGGCTCGATCCGGGCGAGCGCGCCAGCCGCCGGGCCAGCTGCGGCGCGGCCAGCGCCACGAAGCTGATCGGTCCCGCCGCCGCCGCGGCCGCGGTGGTCAGCAGGACCGCCGCCAGCATCAGCAGCATCCGGGTCCGCTCCACCGGGACGCCCAGGGCGTACGCGGCGTCGTCGCCCATCTCGATCATCCGCAGGGCCCGGCTCTGCCCCAGCACGAGCGGGAACAGCACCGCGCAGGCCGCCAGCAGCGGCCACACCTGCGCCCAGTCCCGCCCGGCCAGCGAGCCGGTCAGCCACACCATCGCCCGGGTGGCCTCGACGATCTGCGCCTTGGCGATCAGGTACTGGATGAGCGCGACGAGGACGGCGGAAGCGCCGATGCCCACGAGCACCAGCCGGTACCCCTGGATCCCCTGCTTGTACGCGAGGAGGTAGACGGCGGCGCCTGCCAGCAGGCCGCCGGCCACCGCCCCCAGCGCCACCTCGCCCGCCCCGCCCTTGAAGACGACGATGACGACGAGCGCGCCGACGGCCGACCCGTACCCGAAGCCGAGCAGGTCCGGCGAGCCGAGCGGGTTGCGCGAGACGGACTGGAAGACCGCCCCGGCCATCCCGAGGGCCGCGCCGACCAGCACCGCGACCAGGACCCGCGGCAGCCGCAGGTCGTTGACGATGAAGTCGTCGGCGGGGGTGCCGTTGCCCAGCAGGGTCCGCACGACGTCCCAGGGCGCGATCTCGAAGTCGCCGGTGCCGATGAGCACGACGGCCAGCACCACGGCGACCGCGGCCAGCACCAGCCCGGTGGCCAGCGCGCGCGGCTCGACGCGCAGCGAGGTGCGGCCGGGTCCGCGCAGGGCGCGCAGCCGGGTTTCCGTGGCGGCGGGGTGAGCGGTCACAGCTGGGCCATCCTCTTGCGCCGGACCAGGTGGATGAAGACGGGGCCGCCGATCAACGCCGTGATGATGCCCACCTGGAGTTCGGAGGGACGGGTGACGACCCGTCCGATCACGTCGGCGCCGAGCAGCAGCACGGGCGACAGGACGGCCGAGTACACGAGCACCCAGCGCATGTCGGGCCCGGTGACGAGACGGGCCAGGTGCGGGATCATCAGCCCGATGAAGACGATCGGCCCGCACGCGGCGGTCGCGGCCCCGCACAGCAGGGTGATGGCGGCCATCGCCAGGATCCGCGTCCGCGTCAGGTGCGCGCCGAGCGCCCGCGCCGTGTCGTCGCCCATCGCCATCGCGTTGAGCGGGCGGCCCAGCACCAGGGCGAGGACCGCACCGGCCAGCAGGAACGGGGCGACCTGGCGGACGGTGTCCATGGTGGCCGAGGCCAGCGAGCCCACCGTCCAGAAGCGCAGCTTGTCCAGCGCCTTGGTGTCCATCAGCTGCACGGCGTTGATGTACCCGACGAGCGCCGCGCTGGCCGCCGTCCCGGCGAGCGCGAGGCGCACCGGCGTCGCGCTGCGGCTGCCGCCGAGGACGTACACGGCGACCGAGACGACGGCGGCGCCGAGGAAGGCCCACCACACGAACTCGGTCAGCGTGCTCGCCCCGAAGAAGCTGATCGCCGAGACGACGGCCGCCGCCGCGCCCGCGTTGACGCCGAGGATGCCGGGCTCGGCCAGCGGGTTGCGGGTCAGCGCCTGCATCACCGCGCCGGACAGGCCGAGTCCGAGCCCGACCAGCACGCCGAGGACGGTGCGCGGGACCCGCAGGTCCCGTACGACCACGTCGTTCGTGGTGCCCGCGTAGTGGAACAGGCCGTGCCAGACCTGGTCGAGCGGCATGGGCTTGGCGCCCACGGCGATGCTCGCCACCACGACCAGGGCCAGCACGGCGAGGGCGATCAGCAGGCCGGCGGCGCGCACGGCGTGCCGTGGACGGGCCACGGGCGGCGGCGCGTTCTGCTCGGTTTCGGGGGGACTCTCAGCCAACACCCAAGTTAGGTTAGCCTACCCTGCGCCCCACCGATCACCGGACGGCGGCCGCGCTCAGAACCCCAGCTTCGCCAGCGCCTTCTCCACGCCGTCCCCGTACACCCCGTCCCCGGCCCGCGACCAGGCCGCCGCGCACAGCGCCCGCAGCCCGTCGACCGGATCACCCGCCCGCTCCGGCTCCGCGGCCGGGACCACGTCCAGGGAACCGTCCGTGTGCACCGCGTTCCAGCCGCCGCACCGCCAGCCGTCCCCGTCCTCCACCACCTCGGGCTGCCCGCTCAGCAGCCCCCGCAGGTCCCGGTCCACATAGGTGGGCCGGTGGCGCGGCTCGGCACGCAGCAACTGCGCCGCGTCCGTCACCCCGGTCAGCACCAGCAGCGAGTCCACGTCCCCGTTGAACGCCCCCTCGATGTCGGTGTCCAGCCGGTCCCCCACCACCAGCGGCCGCTTCGCCCCCGTCCGCAGCACCGTCTCGCGGTGCATCGGGGGCAGCGGCTTCCCCGCCACCTGCGGCTCCGCGCCCGTGGCGATCCGTACGACCTCCACGGCCGCCCCGTTGCCCGGCGCGATCCCGCGCGCCCCCGGAATCGTCAGGTCGGTGTTCGAAGCGAACCACGGCACCCCCCGGTTGATCGCGTACGAGGCCTCCGCGAACCGCCCCCACGCCAGATCGGGCCCGCCGTACCCCTGGACGACGGCCGCGAGCCCCTCCTCCTCCGCGGACTCCACCGGCACCAGCCCGCGTTCGCGCAGCGCGACCCGCAGCCCGTCACCGCCGATCACCAGCACCTTCGACCCCGGCTCCACCTGCTCCGCGATCAGGCGGGCCACCGCCTGCGCGGACGTGATCACCTCACCGGCCTCGGTGGGGATCCCCAGCTCGCTCAGGTGCGCCGCGACGGCGTCCGGGGTGCGCAGCGCGTTGTTGGTGACGTAGGCCAGGTGCATGCCGTCCTCCCGGGCCACCGCCAGGGACTCCACCGCGTGCGCGATGGCGTGCCCGCCCGCGTACACCACCCCGTCCAGGTCCAGCAGGGCCGTGTCGTACGCCTGGTGCAGACTCCGCTCACTGCCCGCGGGACTGGTCCTGCTCTGCCGGGTCATCTGGCCGCTCCTTCTGAACCGTTGCAACAACGCTCGAGGCTCGCAATTCCTACGATCGATCTTGTCCGAGTTTGCGCTACCCCGTCTCTCCCCCGATCATCCCGCATCCCGAGACGGGTCTTACCATGCACCAATGACCACACCTGGCAACGCGGAGCACGGGCTGCGCCTGATCCCCTTCCACGGACTGCGCTACGTCCCGGAGCGCGTCGGCAGCCTGGCGGCAGTGACCTCGCCGCCGTACGACGTGGTCGTACGCCCCGACGGAGTCGACTACCTCGAATCCGCCGACCCCCACAACATCGTCCGGCTGATCCTGCCGCAGGCCGAGACCCCGGCGGCCCGCAACGAGCAGGCCGCCCGCACCCTGCGCGACTGGCTCGCGCAGGGCGTCCTGGGCGTCGACCCGCAGCCCGCCCTGTACGTCTACGAGCAGCGCAGGGCGGGTCTCCTGCAGCGCGGCATCATCGGCGCCCTCGCCCTCTCCCCCGCCGAGGCGGGCGTGGTGCTCCCCCACGAGGACGTCATGCCGGATGTGGTCACCGACCGGGCGGGCTTGATGCGCGCCACCTCCGCCAACCTGGAGCCCCTCCTCCTCACCTACCGCGGCGACGGCCCCGGCACCGGAGCGGCCGGGATCGTCGAGGACACCGCCGCCCGCGAGCCGCTGCTGTCCACCGTCACCGAGGACGGCTTCCGCCACAGCCTCTGGGCCATCACGGACCCGGCCGAACTGGCGGCCGTCACCGCCGACCTGGCACACCGCCAGGCCCTCATCGCCGACGGCCACCACCGCTGGGCGACGTACCTGCGCCTCCAGGAGGAGCACGGCTCGGCCACCCCCTGGGACTTCGGCCTGGTCCTCCTCGTGGACACCGTCCGGTACCCGCTCCAAGTCCGGGCCATCCACCGGATGCTGCGCCGGCTGCCCCTCGCCGAGGCACTGGCCAAGGTCGAGGGCTCCTTCCGCGTCCGCCCCGTCGAGGGCCCGCTGCCCCTGGCCCTGGAGGTCCTCGCGGACGCCTCGGAGCGCGGCAACGCCTTCCTCCTCACCGGCGACGGCACCTTCCACCTGGTCACCGACCCGGAACCGGCCCTCATCGAGCGCACCGTCCGGCGCGACCGCCCCGAGGCCTGGCGCCGGCTGGACGCGACCGTGCTGCACGCCTCCCTGCTGGACGCCCTGTGGCAGATCCCGGACGCCCCTGACCACATCTCCTACATCCACGACGCCGCCGCCACGGTCGCCATGGCCGAACGGCACGGCGGTACCGCGGTCCTGCTGCACCCCGTACGGGAGGAGGTCGTACGGAACCTGGCCCGGCAGGGCGTCACCATGCCCCGCAAGTCCACCTCCTTCGGCCCGAAGCCGGCCACCGGCCTGGTGCTGCGCAGCCTGGACTGAGCCCCCCCCACCGCCCCGGACGTGCGGAAGGGCGGCACCCCCGAGGGGGTGCCGCCCTTCCGCCGTACTGCGAGCGTCGCGGTTACGCCTTGTCGCGCCCGTCGGTCACGTCGGCGTCGGCCGCGTCGTCGGCATCGACGGGCTCGTACTCCTCGTCGTCCTCGTCGTAGTACTCGGCCTGGTCGGCGGCGCGCTCGGCGGCGGCCACCTCGGCCGGGTCCTGACCCTCGTCCTCGTCCTCGGCGTCCTCGTCCTCGACGTCCTCGAACTCGGCGTCCTCGAGGTCCGCGGCGGCCGCGGCGGCGTCCACGAACTCGACGCCGTCGATCTCGGCGAGGCGGTCGGAGGCGTCGGTGGCCCCGTCCTTGTCGGCCTCGAGGGTCTTGGCGAACCACTCGCGGGCCTCGTCCTCACGACCGGCCGCCAGCAGGGCGTCGGCGTAGGCGTACCGCAGACGCGCGGTCCACGGCTGCACGGAGCTGGAGGCCAGCTCGGGGCTCTGCAGGGTCACGATGGCGGCGTCGAGCTCGCCCATGTCCCGCCGGGCACCGGCCGCGACGAGGCGCATCTCGACCTGGCCGGCCTTGTCCAGCTTCTGCACCTCGGGCTCGCCGGCCATGGCCAGCGCCCGCTCCGGACGGCCCAGGCCGCGCTCGCAGTCGGCCATGACGGGCCACAGCTCGACGGAACCGGTCATCCGCTTGGCGGCGCGGAACTCCGCGAGCGCCTCGCTGTACTTCTGCGTCGCGTACGCGGCGAAGCCGGCGGCCTCGCGCACGGCGGCGACGCGGGAGGCCAGACGCAGGGCGATGCGGGAGTACGCGTACGCCTGCTCGGGGTCCTCGTCGATCAGCCGGGCGACCATGACCAGGTTGCGCGAGACCTCCTCGGCCAGGCCCTTGGGCAGGCTCAGGAGCTCCTGGCGCACATCGGCGTCGATCTCGTGGCCGGTGACGTCGTCGTCGATCGGAAGCCGCTTGACCGGGTCCCGGTCGCGGTCCGCGCGGTAGTCCCGCTCACCGCGGTCGTCACGGCGGAAGCCGCCGCGGTCGCCACCACGGTCATCGCGGCCACCACGGTACCCACCACGGTCACCGCGGTCGTCGCGGCGCGGGAAGGACGGACGGTCGCCGCCGCGGTCGTCGCGACGCGGGAACGAGGGACGGTCGCCGCCGCGGTCGTCACGACCGCCGCGGAAACCACCGCGCTCGTCGTCACGACGGGGGTAGGACGGACGTCCACCACGGTCGTCGTCACGGCGCGGGTAGCTGGGACGCTCACCCCGGTCGTCACGGCGGGGGTACGACGGGCGGTCGCCGCCACGGTCGTCACGACGCGGGTACGAGGGACGGTCGCCGCCGCGGAAACCACCGCGCTCGTCGTCGCGACGCGGGTAGCTGGGACGGCCACCACGGTCGTCGTCACGACGGAACGACGGACGGTCGCCACCGCGGTCATCGCGACGGGGGAACGAGGGACGGTCGCCGCCGCGGTCGTCACGACCGCCACGGAAACCACCACGGTCGTCGTCACGGCGGGGGTAGGACGGACGTCCACCGCGCTCGTCGTCGCGACGGGGGTAGCTGGGACGGCCACCACGGTCGTCGTCACGACGGAACGACGGACGGTCGCCACCACGGTCATCGCGACGCGGGAAGGACGGACGGTCCCCACCGCGGTCGTCACGGCGCGGGAAGGACGGACGGTCACCGCCACGGTCGTCACGACCGCCACGGAAACCACCACGGTCGTCATCACGACGCGGGTAGGACGGACGCCCACCACGGTCATCGTCACGACGGAAGGACGGACGGTCGCCACCACGGTCATCGCGACGCGGGAAGGACGGACGGTCGCCGCCACGGTCGTCACGACCGCCGCGGAAACCACCACGGTCGTCATCACGACGCGGGTAGGACGGACGCCCACCACGGTCGTCATCACGGCGCGGGTAGCTGGGACGGCCACCACGCTCGTCATCACGACGGAACGACGGACGGTCGCCACCACGGTCGTCACGGCGCGGGAACGACGGACGGTCACCGCCACGGTCATCACGGCGCGGGAACGACGGGCGGTCCCCACCGCGGTCATCACGGCGCGGGAAGGACGGGCGGTCGCCGCCACGGTCATCACGACCGCCACGGAAACCACCACGGTCGTCATCACGACGCGGGGAGGAGGGACGGTCGCCACCGCGGTCGTCACGGCCGCGGAAGCCACCGCCGGCCGGGCGTCCGCCACGGTCGTCACGGCGGAAACCGCCACCGGCCGGCCGGCCACCACGGTCGTCACGACGGAACGGGGGACGGTCGCCACCACGGTCGCTACCACGGTCGTCACGACGGAAGCCGCCCCTGTCACCGCCGTCGTTGCGCCGAGGCTCGCGCTCCGGACGATCGTCGGGAGAGTTGGACATGGGTGTGACTCCTGTCTTCGGGGTACCGCTAGTCATTCTCGCGCAACCAACCCATGGCCGCGCTTCGGCGTAAAGATGTACAAAAACAAAAAGGACCCTTGGTCCAGCGTTGAACGCTGGACCAAGGGTCCTTTGAAAGATTGTTCGGCGGCGTCCTACTCTCCCACAGGGTCCCCCCTGCAGTACCATCGGCGCTGAAAGGCTTAGCTTCCGGGTTCGGAATGTAACCGGGC
>NZ_JBEZKZ010000050.1:0-52610 GCF_040651895.1 Streptomyces sp. NPDC048352 | reverse complement strand
CGCGGCGGCGGGCGCCTGCGGCCCGGGACCGGCCTGCGGTCCGGGAGGCACCTGCGGCCCGGGGGCGGCGTGCGGCCCGGGAGGCGCCTGCGGCCCGGGGGCGGCGTGCGGCTCGGGGCCGCGGGTGGGTGCGGCAACCGCGGCCGGCTCGGGCTCGGGGGTCGGCGGGGCCTCGATCGCCCCCTGGAGGAGGGAGTTGGGCAGCAGCACCACGGCGGTGGTTCCCCCGTACGACGAGGGCCGCAGGTGCACCTGGATCCCGTGGCGGGCGGAGAGCCGGCTGACCACGAACAGGCCGAGGCGGTCGCTGTCGAAGAGGTCGAGGTCCTCGCAGTGCTCGATGCGGCGGTTGGCTTCCGCGAGCGCCTCACGGCCCATGCCGAGCCCGCGGTCCTCGACCTCCAGGACGTAGCCGGCGCCGACGGGTTCGCCGCTGACCCGGACCTTGGTGTGCGGCGGGGAGAACTGGGCGGCGTTCTCGAGCAGTTCGGCGAGCAGGTGCGTGAGGTCCGCGACCGATCCGCCGGCCACGGCGGCCTCGGCGAGCCGGCTGACCTCCACGCGCGGGTAGTCCTCGATCTCGGAGACGGCGGCGCGCACGACGTTCGTCAGCGGGACCGGCGTCCGCCAGGCCCGGCCCGGGGCGGCACCCGAGAGGATGATCAGGCTCTCCGCGTGGCGGCGCATCCGCGTCGTGAGGTGGTCGAGCCGGAAGAGGTCGCCGAGTTCGCCCGGGTCGTCGGCGCGGCGCTCCATCGAGTCGAGGAGGCTGAGCTGCTTGTGCACCAGGACCTGGCTGCGGCGGGCGAGGTTGACGAAGACCCCGCTCACCCCGTCGGCGAGTTCGGCGCGCTCGACGGCGGCGCCGAGGGCGGCCCGGTGGACGGTGGACAGGGCCTCGCCGACCTGGGCGATCTCGTCCTGCGCGGGCGGCCCGGGCGGCGCCTCGGCGTCGATGTCGATGTCCTCGGGGCGCCCGGCCCGCAGCCGTTCCATGGCCTGCGGCAGCTTGTGCCGGGCGATCTCCAGCGCGGTGTCGCGCAGCGACACCAGCTCCACCACCAGGGCGCGGCCGATGCGTACGGAGATCACCAGCGAGGCGGCCACCGCCGCCAGCCCGAGCAGGACGGCGGCGCCGGCCGGGCTGAGCGCGCCTTCGGCGAGCGGACCGGACCGCCCGGCGGCACGGGCGTGCGCGGCCTGCCGGATCTCGCGCATCGAGCCGCTCACGCCGGCGTAGGCGGCGTCCCACCCGGCGGGCGTGCCGTGGGCCTCGCGCGGGGACGACGCAGCCGCCGAGGCGGCCGCGGAAGCCGCGGCGGAGGTCGCGGCGGCGGGGACCGGCGCGGCCGGGGCGGCGGCCAGCGCCTTGTCCTCGGCGGCGGTGAGGTCGGCGTAGGAGGCGCTCTTCGACACGGACTCCCACGCGGCCCGCTGGTCCGCCGGCAGGTCCCGGGCGGTGGCGGCGGTGAGGGTCCGGCGGCTCTCCACGGCGCCGGTCAGGCGGCGCAGCGCCTCGGCGGTGCGCGGGCCGGGCAGGGCGAGCAGCGCGTCCTCGCGGGACAGCAGCTCAGCGGCCCGGGTGAACTCCAGCAGGACCCGGGCTTCTGGGCCGAGTTCGGCGTCGGAGCCGCCGGAGAGGGCACCCTCGGCGGCGAGGGCGGCGTCGGCCGCGCGGGTGTACGTCTCGTAGGCCCCGTCCGGGGTGGCGCGGCGGGCGGCGATGTCCTTGCGGGCGGAGCCGAGCGCCTGCGCGTCGGCGACGAAGGCGCCGAGCCGCACGGCCGTGTCGGGGCGGTACTCGCCGGAGTCGGCGACGGTGTGCCGGTCGCCGAGGCGCAGCCGGCGTACGGCCTCGTCGGTGCGCCGGGACTGCTGCTCGAAGGCGGCCGCCTCTCCGGACGCGGCGTCGGCCAGGAAGCGGACGGCGGCCCGGCGCTCGGCCTGGATCTCCGTGAGGGCGGCGGCGAGGGGGGTGCGTATCTCCGCGTCGGCCTGGCGGATGCGGCCGAGCCGGGCCATCTCCTGGGCGGTGCTGACGGTGGCGAAGCCCCAGAGGGCGAGCAGGGAGACGACCGGGACCATCAGCAGCGAGACGATCTTCGCGCGGACGGTGGCGGGCCGCAGCCGGGCCCACGGTCCGGTCGGGCCGCCGGCGCCCCCGGCGGGGACGGGCCGGGGGGACGCGGGTTCCCGGGGTTCCGCCGCGGGGGGACCGGCGTGCGCGCGGCGGCCGCGCGACGGCGGCGCGGGGAGCCGCGGCGCCGCTGCTGCCGGTCTGGTGCGGGGTGTGCGCATGGGCTCCTCGTTCCGGGGCGGTGCGGGTCCTCAGGTGCGGGTCTTCAGGGGGGGTGGGAGGGCAGGTCAGCGGGAGGAGAGGGGGCCGCCGCCCGGACTCCGGGTGGCGGCGGGCGCGTACCCGGCGCCCGCCGCGGACGGAGCCGGGGCCGATGGGGATCCCGGAGCCGATGCGGATCCCGGAGCCGGAGCCGCCCCCTCGTCCGCCCCCGGGGAGAGCGCCACGAAGGCCGCGGTGATGAAGAGGTAGGAGCCGAGCCCGACCGCGAGCGGGAAGATGAACTGCATCGCGGTGGCTCCGGGCAGCGCGGCGCCCGAGGGGGCGACGCGGACGGCGACGGCCGCCATCCCGGTGTAGTGCATGCTGCTGACGGCCGCGCCCATGACGAGGGAGGCCCCGGCGACGGCCACCGGCGACTTGATGTTCAGGGCGGCCCAGAGCGCGGCGGTGGCGGCGACGACGGCGATGGCGACCGAGAGCGCCACGGTGAGCGGGTCGTAGTCGATCCGTCCGTGCAGGCGCAGGGCGGCCATGCCGAGGTAGTGCATGCTCGCGACCCCGAGTCCGGTGGTCAGGCCGCCGAGGACGAGGGAGCGGCCCCGGTCCCTGCCGTAGCCGACGGCGAAGACCCCGGCGCCGACGACGGCCACGGCGACGAGCAGGCTGAGGAGGGTCATCGGCACGTCGTAGTGGATCTCGGTGCCGGTGACGTGGAAGCCGAGCATGGCGACGAAGTGCATCGTCCAGATGCCGGTGCCGATGGCCGAGGCCGCGGTGAGGAGCCAGTTGCGGCGGGAGGCGCCGATCGCGGCGAGCGCGCGGACGGTGCAGCGCAGGCCGAGGGCGGCGCCGATCGATGCCATCACATATGACAGTGCGGGTGTCAGCCAGCCATAGGCGGCGTGGTCCAGGTGTCCCATGGCCACGGGACGCTAGTCCGGGTGAGGGCGCGAACAAGGGGCGCATTTCGAAAGACGCTGTAACTGCTGGAATATGACAGAGCTACGTTCGTCTCCGATCACGCCGCGTGCCACCTTGCGCACGGCCCGCGGGAACCGCGGGGTGCGGGATCATGGGCGCATGAGCCGTATGAGCCGTATGAACGAAGACCACACGCGCGTGCAGGAGTTCTTCGGGGCGCGCGCGGCCGCCTGGGACGGCAAGTTCCCCGAGGACGCGCCCGCCTTCGCGACCGCCGTGGCGGAGTTCGGCGTGGGCCCCGGCGACCGGGTGCTCGACGCGGGCTGCGGGACCGGCCGGGCGCTGGTCCCCCTCCGCGCGGCCGTCGGGCCGTCCGGAACCGTGCTCGGCGTCGACCTCACCGAGGAGATGCTGGCCGCGGCGCGCGGGGCCGGGCGTGACCGCGAGGGGACGCTGCTGCGCGCCGACGTGGCCCGCCTGCCGCTGCGCGACGGGGCCCTGGACGCGGTGTTCGCCGCCGGGCTGATCGCCCACCTGCCCGATCCGGCCGCCAACCTGCGCGAGCTCGCCCGCGTCGTCCGCCCGGGCGGCCGGCTCGCGCTCTTTCACCCGATCGGGCGTGCCGCGCTGGCCGCGCGCCACGGTCGCGAGCTGACCCCGGACGACCTGCGGGCGGAGCACAACCTCGGCCCGCTCCTGTCCGGGTCCGGCTGGCGGATGACCTCATACGCGGACGAGGACACCCGCTTCCTGGTCCTGGCCCTGCGCGACGCCTGAGACACCCGGCGCGGGGGCCTTTTCGTACGTCGCCCCGCGCGCCCGCGCCCGCCCGTACCGGGGGCTACGCGGGGGGCTGGGCCTCGGCTTCGGCCGGGCGGCGCGGGTGCGGCACGGGGCAGCCGCCCGCGCCGGGCACGGGGAAGGTGCCGAGTTCGCCGACGTCGTAGCCGTGGGGGTAGCCCTTGATCTCCGGGTTCTGGCGGGCGTAGTGCGGTGCGCGGCGCGGGGGCAGCAGCCGTACCGCGCGTCCGCGCAGCCGCAGGGCGCCGCGCACCAGGCGCCGGACGCCGGGGCGGGGGGACTCGTACCGGAACGCGCTGAGCAGCGGCTCGTCCAGCAGGGCGAGGCCGGCGCGGCGCACGGCGGGGGCGAGCGGCGCGGGGTACCAGGAGGCCATCAGGTCCAGGGTGGAGTCGGCGACCGCGCGGCCCCCCTCGTCCCATCCGAAGTGGGCCTGCTCGTAGGCGTCGAGGGTGGCCTCGAACTCCTCGTAGGAGTCCGGAATGTCGGTGATGCCCAGGTGTCGGCCGAGGGTGGCGTAGTACTGGGCGCAGGCGCGGCGTTCGTGGTGGGTCAGCCGGCGCCAGCCGTAGGCGTCGACCCAGCGCGCGGGAATCACCACGAACGTGCACAGGACGTAGCGCATGTCGTCGTTGGAGATGTCGTAGCTGCGGTGCATCTGGTTGACGCGGCGGATCGCGGTGCGGGCCGTGTCGCTCCCGAAGCCGTGTTCCACGACGGCGTCGAGGAGGAGGGCGGTGTCGTCGTAGCGCTTCTGGGCGCGGTCGGTGAACTCGGCGGTCTCGGCCAGCAGGGCGCCGATGGAGGGCACGGCGTATGTCCTGAAGAGGGCGAGTTCCAGGGCGCGGGTGAAGTCCCAGGGGAACTCGTAGGTGGCGGTGAGCCGGTAGATGGCGAGGAAGTCCTTCTCGGGGTCGAGCCGGAGGATCTCCCTCAGCCGGTCGTAACGCTGCACCGGTCTCCCTTTCTGTGGCGGGTCCCCAACTCTACGTGCAGGTAGCGGGCTTGGAAATCGGTCCCCGTCGGGTCTCGACGTGCGAGTTACCCGCTGGTTAAGGTGCGCCGACGAGAACGCGATCGGGAGGCCACGTGTCCGACGAGGAGGACGGGGGCTCGCTGTACGTGCTGACGGCCGTGCTGCTGACCCCCACGCAGTTCCCGGCGGTGTTCGGCGACGACTTCCCGCAGGCCTGCGCGCTGCTGGGGGTACCGCCGGCCGCCGACGGGTACGGGCTGGTGCTGGGCCAGGACGAGGAGGGCGCGCGCTGGACGGTCGTCGTGGACGACGTCTCGCTCGTGGCCGGCGCCATCGCGGCCTGGGACTGCGGCATGGAGTACGACCTGTCTCCCGACGAGCGCACGGTCGTGGCGTCGCTGGCAGGCTGGCCGCTGGAGCTGACGGTGTCGGCGTCGGGCATCGCGGAGCCGCACGATCCGGAGCAGGGGGCGGACGGCACCGGGCGGGTGCCGCTGGCGCCGCCCTCGGCCGAGGGGTGGGGGCCGGTGCAGCGCCGCCTGGGCGCGGACCAGATCGCCCGGGAGTGGGCGGACTGGAGCGGGCGCGTCGCGGAGGACGGCGGGGCGGCGGCCGCCGCGCACCCGGGGCTGGCGCGGGCGCTGCGGGAGGCCGCCGACTACGCGCGGCAGGCGCCGCCGCCGGGCCGGGTCCGGTCGGCCTTCGCGGGTGAGGGCGTACGGACGCTGCGGGCCGACGGGCCCGGGTGGTCGCTGGTCGCCCGTACCGGCGGCCCGGCCTTCGTCCTGCTGGACGAGGAACCGGGCGAGGTCCTGGCGGTCCCCCGCGAGCCGGGCGCCGGCCTGCCCGGGCTGGCCGGCCTGCTGACCGCACTGGACGGCGTGGCCGCGCGGCCGGCCTGAGCCGGGCCAAGGCCGGGACACGCGAGAGGGAGACGGGGGAACGGATGAGGGTGGAATCGGAGCCTGTCGGTGTGGTCGTCGGGGGCCGGGCGGAGGTCGTGGACGACGACTGGGGACGGGAGCGGGCGGTGATCCGGCTGGACGCCGACCGGTTCGGCCCCGAGGCTCTGTACGGGCTCGAGGACTTCTCCCACGTCGAGGTCGTCTACCACTTCGACCGGGTGCCGGTGGAGAAGATCGAGACGGGCGCGCGGCACCCGCGGGGGAACCAGGACTGGCCCCTGGTCGGGATCTTCGCCCAGCGCGGCAAGAACCGGCCCAACCGGATCGGCCTCTCCCGGTGCAGGGTGCTGAAGGTGGACGGCCTGGAGGTGCACGTCGAGGGGCTGGACGCGGTGGACGGCACGCCCGTGCTCGACCTCAAGCCGTACATGGCGGAGTTCGGCCCCCGCGGCGAGACCCGCCAGCCGCCCTGGGCGACGGCCCTCATGCGGGACTACTACTAGAGGGTGTCCGCGAAGTCCCGCCTGCCCCGCCCGTCAGACGCGCTCCAGCGGGACGTGCGGCAGCGGCGGGAGGGTGGCCTCGACGGGGTCGCCGGGGCGGACCGTGCCGCCCTGGCGGACCACGCCCATGATCCCTGCCTTGCGGACCAGGCGGCCCTCCTCGTCACGGCCGACGACCTGCTTGAGCAGTCCGTCCTGGAAGGCGTTGATCTGCGGACACGGATTGCGCAGGCCCGTCACCTCCACCACCGCCTCCTGGCCTATGCGCAGCAGCGTGCCCGTCGGCAGGGCATGCAGGTCTATGCCCTCGGTGGTCACGTTCTCCCCGAGCTGGCCCGGGGAGACGCTGAAGCCGGCTCCGGCCACCTCCTCGAACAGTTCCCGGTGGATCAGGTGCACCTGGCGCAGGTTGGGCCGGGTCGGGTCCTGCGCCACCCGCGAGCGGTGCTTGACGGTGACCCCCGCGTGCACGTCGCCCTCGACGCCGAGGCCGGCGAGGAGCGTGATGCTCTCCCGGTTGGGCTTGGTGAACGAGTACTCGGCATTGCTGCTGACCGCCGCGACGCGTGCGACCCGCGTGCCGTCCCCCTCGCGACGGCCGGCGGCGGTCTCGGCGGTGTCCCCGGCGGTGGTCCCGGCCGTGGCCGCGACGGTGGTCTCGATGGTCTTCTCGGCGGTGCTCATCGGAACGTCCTCATCCCCCTGCGGCCCTGGTCGGCCGATTGCTGCTGCCACCTCGGTCAACGCGCGGACGCGGCGGCGCGTTCCCGGCCGGTTTCGGCACCGACTGGCCGACGTGGCGCTTGCCGGGGTCCGGGAGCCGCATGACGATGGGGGCCGCTCCGCGTACCGCGGCTCCACGGTCCCTCGGGAGGGTGACATGGGCGATCCGTCGTTGGCGCTGCCGGGCGGGGCCGATCCCGTCGAGCGCACGCGCGTCCTGCGACGGGCGCACGAGGCTTTCACCCGGGACGGGCGGGTCGAGCCGCCGGTCCGGGCGGTGATCGCGAAGTCCTGGCGGCGGTGCGCGCGGGCGCGGGTCAGCCCGGAGTGCGCGCCGCGCCTGGACCGGGCGGAGGCGGAGCTGCTGGGCTACCGCGAACAGCATCCGCTGGCCCGGGTGATGCCGCTGTTCCGGGATCTGGTGGGGGCTTTCGCGGCGCACGGCGCCCATCTGCTCGCGGTGTGCGACGCGCGGGGCGAGCTGCTCTGGGTCGAGGGGGAGGCGGCCACCCTGCGCCGGGCGGAGCGGCTCGGCTTCGTACCGGGCGCGCGCTGGGCGGAGACGGCGATGGGGACCAACGCTCCCGGCACGGCGGTCGCCGTCGGGGAGCCCGTACAGGTCTTCGGCGCCGAGCACTTCAGCCGCCGGGTGCACCCCTGGACGTGCGCGGCCGCCCCGGTACGGGACCCCGGCACCGGCCGGGTGCTCGGCGCGGTCGACATCACCGGCGGCGACGGGCTGGCCCACCCCCATTCGCTGGCGTTCGTCCAGGCGGTGGCGCGGGCCGCGGAGGCCCAGCTGGCGCTGCTGGCACCGGAGCCGCCCGCTTCCCGCGACACCCTCGACGCGCTCGGGCGTGACGAGGCGCTGCTGGTGCTCGGCGGCCGCCGGATCCCGCTGGGGCGGCGGCACAGCGAGATCATGGCGCTGCTCGCGCACCACCCCGGGGGTCTGTCGGGGGAGGAGCTGGCCTTCGCCCTGTACGAGGAGGAGTCGGTCGCGGCGGTGACGCTGCGGGCGGAGATGTCCCGGCTGCGCGCCCTGCTCGGCACCGGGAACCTGCTCTCCCGTCCCTACCGCACCGCCGCTCCCCTGGAGGCCGATTTCACCGCCGTGACGCGGCACTTGGCGGCGGGAGCGGTCTCGGCCGCCCTCACCCGCTACCGCGGCCCGCTGCTGCCGGCCTCCTCGGCCCCCGGCGTCGTCCGGCTGCGCCGGCGGATCGAGGAGCAGGCGCGGGCGGCGGTGATCGCCCGGGCGGACGCGGGGCTGCTGACCGACTGGGTGTGCAGCCCGTGGGGCGCCGAGGACCCGGCGGTGTGGCGGGCGCTGGCCGCGGCCCTGCCGCCGCAGAGCCGGCCGGCCGCCCTGGCCCGCGTACGCGCCCTCGACGAGGAGTTCGGCGTCCGGCGCGCAACGTCCCCGCAACCTGCCCGCTCCTAGCCTCCGCACCGAGCGCTGTCCGACGGCGGCCGGCGCCCGGCAGGGGAGGACACCCATGGTCCGTTACACCGCACCCGGTACCGAGGGCTCGCTGATGTCGTACGCGTCCCGCTACGGCCACTTCATCGGCGGGGAGTACGTGGAGCCCGCCCGCGGCCGGTACTTCGAGAACCCCTCCCCCGTCACCGGCCGGCCCTTCACCGAGGTCGCGCGCGGGACGGCGGAGGACGTGGAGCGGGCGCTCGACGCCGCGCACGCGGCGGCGCCGGCGTGGGGCCGCACGTCCGTCGCGGAGCGCTCCGCCGTCCTGCTGCGGGTGGCGGACCGGATGGAGCAGAACCTGGAGGCCCTGGCGGTCGCGGAGACCTGGGAGAACGGCAAGCCGGTCCGCGAGACCCTCGCCGCCGACCTGCCCCTGGCCGTCGACCAGTTCCGTTACTTCGCGGGCGCCCTGCGCGCCCAGGAGGGCTCCCTCAGCCAGCTGGACGACGACACGGTCGCCTACCACTTCCACGAGCCGCTGGGCGTGGTGGGCCAGATCATCCCGTGGAACTTCCCGATCCTGATGGCCGTGTGGAAGCTGGCGCCGGCGCTGGCCGCGGGCAACACGGTGGTCCTCAAGCCGGCCGAGCAGACGCCGGCCTCGGTGCACTACTGGCTGAGCCTGGTGGCGGACCTGCTGCCGCCGGGGGTGGTGAACATCGTCAACGGCTTCGGCGAGGAGGCCGGGAAGCCGCTGGCGTCGAGCCCGCGCGTGGCGAAGATCGCCTTCACCGGGGAGACCTCCACGGGGCGCCTGATCATGCAGTACGCGGCGGAGCACCTGAAGCCGGTCACGCTCGAACTCGGCGGCAAGAGCCCGAACCTGTTCTTCGACGACATCTGGGCGCTGGACGACGACCTGCGCGACAAGGCCCTGGAGGGGTTCACGATGTTCGCGCTGAACCAGGGCGAGGTGTGTACGAGCCCGTCACGCGCGCTGATCGAGCGGGGCCGGTACGGCGACTTCCTGGACGCGGCGGTCGCCCGCACCGAACTCATCGTCCCGGGCCACCCGTTGGACACGGAGACGATGATCGGCGCCCAGGCCTCGGAGGAGCAGCTGCGCAAGATCCTCTCGTACGTGGAGATAGGCCGGCGGGAGGGCGCGAAGATCCTCACCGGCGGCGACCGCATCGACCACGGCGGCGACCTGGCGGGCGGTTTCTACGTGGAGCCGACCGTCTTCGAGGGCGACAACCGGATGCGGATCTTCCAGGAGGAGATCTTCGGACCGGTGGTGTCGGTGACCTCCTTCCAGGACTTCGACGACGCCGTCCGCATCGCGAACGACACGTCGTACGGCCTGGGCGCGGGCGTCTGGACCCGCGACATCAACACCGCGTACCGCGCGGGCCGCGCGATCCAGGCGGGCCGCGTCTGGACGAACTGCTACCACGCCTACCCGGCCCACGCCGCCTTCGGCGGCTACAAGCAGTCGGGCATCGGCCGCGAGACCCACAAGATGATGCTGGAGCACTACCAGCAGACGAAGAACATCCTCACCAGCTACTCCCCCAAGAAGCTCGGCCTGTTCTGAGCCGACCCGCCCCGTGCCCCCTTCGTCGCCGGGGGCACGGGGCGGGTCGTCCAGGCGTCAGGTGGGCGTCTGCGCGGTCTTGCTCGTCGTGGTGCCTTCTTCCTCCTGGGTTTCCGGCGCTGCGGGCTGTTGCGGAGCGGGCGGGGTGCGGATCAGCAAGGCGACCAGCACGGCGAGGGCGCCGAGCACGGCGCCGATGCCGAATCCCCACCGGATGCCCGTGGCGAGCGCGCCGGTGGTGTCGGCACCCCCGGCTGCCGCCGTGGCGGCCCGTCCCGACATGACGCTGATCACCAGGGCGGTGCCGGCGGCGGCCGCGACCTGCTGGAGCGAGCCCAGGATGGCGGAGCCGTGGGGGTAGAGGTGCGGCGGCAGTACGGACAGGCCGGAGGTGAAGACGGGGGTGAAGACGAACGCCATGCCCGCGCTCAGGGCCACGTGGAGGGCGAGCACCAGCCACGGCGAGGTCTGTTCGCCCGTGAGGGCGAACAGCGCGAGGCACAGCGCTGTGAGTACGGCCCCTGGCACGACCAGGCGCGGTGCGCCGAGCCGGTCATAGAGCTTGCCGACCTGTGGTCCGAGCAGCCCCATGGTCAAGCCGCCGGGAATGAGGAGCAGCCCGGTCTGCAGCGAGGTCAGGCCGCACACCTCCTGCAGGTAGATCGGCAGCAGGATGAAGGCACCCATGAGGGCCATGAAGGACAGGCACATCAGGCCGAGCGCCACGGAGAAGTGGCGGAACGTCAGGGCGCGCAGGTCCAGCAGCGGTGCGGACGAGCGCTGCAGTGCCAGCTGTCGCCATACGAACAGCCCCACCAGCACGGCGCCGGCCAGGGTCGTGGCCTCCGGGGGCACGGGGGCCTGGTCCGCGTTCCCGGCACCGAGGCCGCTCAGGCCGTAGACCAGGGCGCCGAAGCCCGCTGCCGCCAGGGGGACGGACAGCCAGTCGATCGGGCCGGCCTGCGGCTCGCCGATGTTGACCAGTTTGCGCCGGCCGAACACGGCCATGGCCCCGGCGATGGGGAGCACCGCCAGGAACAGCAGGCGCCATGACCCCAGCTGCAGCAGCACACCGGAGACGGCGGGGCCGAGGGCGGGTGCGACGGAGATGACGAGGGTGATGTTGCCCATGACACGGCCGCGGTCGTGCGGGGGCACGAGGGTCATCAGCGTCGTCATGAGCAGCGGCATCATGACGGCGGTGCCGGAGGCCTGGATGACGCGGGCGGCCAGCAGTACGGGGAAGGCTGGCGCGGCCGCGGCCAGGGCCGTGCCGGCGAGGAACAGTGCCATGGCGAGGCCGAAGGCGGTCCGGGTCGTCACGCGCTGGAGGAACCACCCCGTCACCGGGATGACGACGGCCATGGTGAGCATGAAGGCCGTGGACAGCCACCCTGCGGCGGCCGCGGTGACCTCGAAGTCGCGCATGAGCCGCGGGATGGCGTTGACCATGATCGTCTCGTTGAGGAGGACGACGAACGTGGACAGCACGAGGATCCGCAGCACGGCGGTGACGCGGGCGGGCGAGGGGGTGGGCGTTTCGTGTGGTGCGGGCATGGCGCCTTCCGTCATGTGAGTGTCCTCCGCACGGGGGCAGGTCACACTGACAGACTGCGGCGCCGGGAAGAACTCATCGGTGTCCTCCGATCGTGACGGTGCCGCCGCCCGAGCTCAAACCATTTTGCCGAACCGGAACGGCCACGGCATGACCTCCTCGAGCAGGCGGCTGCCGAAGCCCGGGGCGGGCGGGCTCATCCGTCGTTCAGTCGCACCAGTCGCAGCAGCACTTGCACGGATTGCAGCAGCCACCGCCGCTCGCAGCCGTCACCCGAGCCACCGCCGGAACCACCAGAGCCACCGGACCCGGACCCGCGACCGCCGCCCGAACCGCCGGAGGGGCCGCCTGGGTTGCCGCCGCCCTGCCCGCCGAACCAGCCGTCGCTGCCGGAACCATCGCGGTTCGAGCCGCCGTTGCGGTTGTCGTCGCCGAACTGCCAGGGCTCTGCGTCATCCTGGCCGGCGTCTTCGCCACAGCGGCGGCACGTGGAGCACAACCCGCAATCGCCGTACAGCCGGCGCCACTCGCGACACCGCTGGCACTACCCCTCCGTCGGCCGGCCCGACGCCGTTATCCCGCCCTCCGGTCGCCCGCCCGCGAGCTCCCCCACGCCGCAGGCCGCGCCCGTACCGGTCCCCGAGGGCGTTCTCGCCTCCCCACGGCGCCCCAGCCAGGGCAGCACGCGCAGGTCCCGCGCCTGGCGGCGGTGCTGATGGTGACGGTGCCGAGGCTCAGGCCCGGCCTCTGGGACAGCGCGCCGGCCCGTCGCCGTTCCCGTGCCCCGGGAAGGACGGGACGGTCAAGCAGAGCCGGGCATCCTGTCCCCTCCGGGGTCGTGTCCCGGGATCGGGGACCGCCCCGGCACTCCCGCCGTCGGACCCGCGGCGCCGCCGTCCTGCGCGTCGGGTCGAGCTCACCGTGTGACGCGCCCCCTGGTCAGGCCGAGCCGGCGCCGGCGGGTCCGGCGCCGGTCAGCGGCCCTCCTGTTCGAAGGTGCGCAGGAGGTCCGCCGCGACGCCCACCGCGATCGTGGCGGGTTCCTTGCCGGTGAGCTCGGGCATTCCGATCGGGGACTTGATCCGGTCGATCGCGGCGGTGTCGTGGCCGCCCTCGGTGGCCAGGCGCCAGCGGAAGCGGGCCCATTTGGCGGCCGAGCCGATCAGCCCGATCGAGCCGAGGCCCGCGGTGCGCAGGGCGGCGTCGCACAGTGCGGCGTCCTCGGCGTGGTCGTGGGTCATGATCAGGACGTGGGTACCGGGTGCCAGCTCCGCGAGGACGTCCTCCGGGAGCAGCGGCGTGTGGTGCACGTGGACCTGCGCGACCGCGTCCGCCAGCACGGAGAGCCGTTCCTCGGTGAGCTGCCCGGGGCGGGTGTCGATCAGGTGCAGGTCCAGGTCGTGGCGGGCGAGGATGCGCGCCAGCTCCAGCCCGACGTGTCCGACGCCGAAGACCGCCACCGCCGGTACCACCGGCAGCGGTTCGAGCAGGACGCTGACGGCTCCGCCGCAGCACTGCACGCCGTGCCGGCCGGTGACTTTCTCGTTGAGGGCGAACTCCATCAGCTCCGGCTCCTGGTCGGGCGTGCCGATGACCTCGCGGGCCCGGTCGATGGCGACGGCCTCGATGTTGCCGCCCCCGATCGAGCCCCAGGTCTCGGTCCGCCCCACGACGAGTTTGGCGCCGGCCCGGCGGGGTGCGTGGCCGCGCACGGTCGCGACGGTCACGAGCGCGCCGGGTTCCCGGCGGGCCCGCAACCGCGCGACCGCGGCCACCCAGGTCATGTCAGGCATTGCTCAGGGCGCTCGTGTCGGTGCTCGTGCCGGCGGGGACCCCGCCGCCGTCGCGGGCACGGCCGCCGCGGGCCGTTTCGACCGCCCAGTACACCGCCTCCGGTGTCGCCGGGGAGGCGAGCTCCACGCTGACCCCGGCCGGCCCGAAGGCCGCGGCGGCCTGCCGCAGCGCTTCGCGCACGGAGAACGCCAGCATCAGCGGGGGTTCGCCCACCGCCTTGGAGCCGTAGACCGCGCCCTCTTCGGCGGCGTTCTGCAGCAGCGTGACGTTGAACTCCTCGGGCATCTCCGAGAAGCTCGGCAGCTTGTAGGTGCTCGCGGCCTGGGTCAGCAGCCGGCCGCGGTTCGGTCCGTCACCGGAGTCCCAGCGCATGTCCTCCAGGGTCAGCCAGCCCGCGCCCTGCACGAAGCCGCCCTCGACCTGGCCGATGTCGATCATCGGGGAGAGGCTGTCGCCGACGTCGTGGACGATGTCGACCCGCCGGATGCGGTACGCGCCGGTGAAGCCGTCCACCTCCACCTCGGTCGCCGCGGCGCCGTGCGCGAAGTACTTGAACGGCGAGCCCCGGAACGTCTTCGCGTCCCAGTGCAGGCCCTCGGTCCGGTAGAAGCCGGCCGCCGACAGCTGGACCCGCTGGAAGTACGCGGTGCGCACCAGGTCGTCCCAGGCCAGTTCCTCGTCCCTGCCGAGGACGCGCGCGACGCCCTCGACGATCCGCACGTCCGAGGCGTTCGCCCCGAGCTGGGAGGCGGCCACGTGCAGCAGGCGGTCGCGCAGCTGCTCGCAGGCGTTCTTCACCGCCGCGCCGTTGAGGTCGGTCCCGGCGCTGGCGGCGGTGGCGGAGGTGTTGGGGACCTTGTCGGTGCGCGTCGGCGCCAGCCGCACCTTGCGCAGCGGGATGCCGAGCGTGGTCGCGGCCACCTGGAGCATCTTGGTGTGCAGGCCCTGGCCCATCTCGGTGCCGCCGTGGTTGATCAGGACCGAGCCGTCCTTGTAGATCAGCACCAGCGCGCCGCCCTGGTTGAAGGCGGTGAGGTTGAACGAGATGCCGAACTTGATGCCGGTGATCGCGAGCCCCCGCTTGGTGTGCGGGTGCGCGGCGTTGAAGGCCGCGATCTCCCTCTTGCGGTCGGCGACGGCGCCGTTCTCCTTGACCTGCTCCCAGACCGCGGAGATCCGTTCGGGCTGGAGGACCGGCTGCCCGTACGGGGTGTGCTGGCCCCGGCGGTAGAAGTTGCGCTCCCGCAGCTCCGCCGGGTCCAGGCCGAGCAGGGGTGCGCACCGGCCCATGATGTCCTCGATCACCAGCATGCCCTGGGGTCCGCCGAAGCCGCGGAAGGCGGTGTTGGAGACCTTGTTGGTGCGGGCGACGCGGCCGGCGATGCGCGCGTTGGGGATCCAGTAGGTGTTGTCGATGTGGCACAGCGCGCGGGCCACCACCGGCTCGGACAGGTCCAGGCTCCAGCCGCCGTCGGCGGTCAGGGTGGCGTCCAGGGCCTGGATGCGGCCCTCGGCGTCGAAGCCGATCTTCCAGGTGGCGTGGAACCCGTGCCGCTTGCCGGACATGGTCAGGTCCTGGGTCCGGTTGAGCCGCACCCGCACCGGCCGGCCGGTCAGCTTGGCGCCGAGCGCGGCGACGGCCGCGAACCCGTGCGGCTGCATCTCCTTGCCGCCGAAGCCGCCGCCCATGCGCAGGCACTGCACGGTCACCTCGTGGCTGTGCAGGCCGAGCACGTGCGCGACGATCTCCTGCGTCTCCGAGGGGTGCTGGGTGCTGCTCTGGACGAACACCTGCCCGGCCTCGTCGATGTGGGCCAGCGCCGCGTGCGTCTCGAGGTAGAAGTGCTCCTGGTCGGAGAACTGGAACTCGCCGGTGAACACGTGCGCGGAGTCGGCGAAGCCCGCGTCGACGTCGCCGGCCAGCATCACTGGCCGGGCGCCGTGGAAGCTCTCGGCCGCGATCGCCTCCCGCAGGGTGATCAGGGAGGGCTGCTCGTCGAGTTCCACCTCGACGGCCGCCGCACCGAGCCGGGCCGCCTCCAGGGTCTCGCCGAGCACCCAGGCGACCGCGTGGCCGTGGAACATGACCTCGTCGGGGAACAGCGGTTCGTCGTGCTTCATGCCGGCGTCGTTGACGCCGGGCACGTCGGCGCCGGTGAGGACGCGCACCACGCCGGGTACGGCCAGCGCGGGCCCGGTGCGCAGCGCGGTGATCCTGCCGCGGGCCTTCATGACCTGCACCGGGTGGGCGTGCAGTACGTCCTTGGTGCGGTGGACCAGGTCGTCGGTGTAGAGCGCGGCGCCGGTGACGTGCAGGCCGGCACTCTCGTGCGGTACGGAGACCCCGACGACGGGCTTCTCGGGGCGCTCGGACAGTTGGCTCATGACGACACCGCCTCGGTGGTCTGTGCGTACAGCTTCAGCAGGCTCTGGCCGAGCATCGCGGAGCGGTACTCGGCGCTGGCGCGGTGGTCGTCCATGGGGGTGCCCTGGGCCCGCAGCACCTGCGCCGCGGCCTCGACGGTCCGCGCCGACCACGGCTCGCCCTCCAGGGCGGCCTCGGTGGCGAGGGCGCGGATCGGGGTGGCGGCCACGCCGCCCAGGCCGATGCGCGCCTTGCGGACGGTCCCGTCCTCGATGTCGAGCGCGAAGGCGACCGCCACGCTGGAGATGTCGTCGAAGCGGCGCTTGGCGATCTTGTGGAAGGCCGTGACGGGCGACAGCGGCAGCGGGACGCGCACCGCTCGGATCAGCTCTCCGGGGCGGCGCACGCTCTGCCGGTAGCCGGTGAAGTAGTCCGCGAGCGGGACCTCGCGCTCGCCGTCGGCGCCGGCCAGCAGCACCGACGCCTCCAGCGCGAGGAGCACGGGCGGGCTGTCACCGATGGGCGATCCGGTCCCCAGGTTGCCGCCGAGGGTCGCGCTGTTGCGGATGAGCCGGGACGCGAACTGCGGGAACAGTTCCGCCAGCAGCGGGACGCTGCCGTCGAGGCGGCGTTCGATCTCGGTGAGCGTCAGCGCCGCCCCGATCTCGATGTGGTCCGACTCGACGCGCAGTTCCCGCAGTTCGGGCAGCCGGTCGACGGCGATCACGCAACGGGCCCGGCGGGAGCGGATGTTGACCTCCACCCCCCAGTCGGTGCTGCCGGCCACGACGACCGCGTCGGGCTGCTCGCGCAGCAGCCGCAGGGTGTCGGCCAGGGTGCCGGGGCGCAGGAACGTGCTGTCGTCCCGGGTGTACGCGGTGGCGGCCGGTTCGGGCGGGGACTGCTCGCGGCGCTGGGCCAGGGGGTCGTCGCCGGTGGGCGCGCCGACGGCGTACGCGGCGTCGCGGATGGGGCGGTAGCCGGTGCACCGGCAGAGGTTTCCGCTGAGCGCGTGCAGGTCGAAGCCGTTCGGGCCGTGCTCGGGGTCGGCGCTGCGGAAGCCGGTGCTGCCGGAGTCGGCGCTGCCGGGGGACGTACCGTCACAGTCCGTGCCGCCGGCCGGGGCGGCGTGCGCGCAGCGGCCGGGCCGGTAGTACTCGGCGGCCATGCTGCAGATGAAGCCCGGTGTGCAGTAACCGCATTGGGAACCGCCGCGGACCGCCATCTCCTCCTGCACGGGGTGCAGGCCGGCCGGTGTGCCGGGCCCGCCGGCGGTGGCGAGACCCTCGGAGGTGATGACCTCCTGGCCGTCGAGCGCCGCGGCCGGGACCAGGCAGGCGTTGACCGCCACCCAGTCGGTGGGCTTGTCCACCCCGGGACGCGCCACCAGGACCGAACAGGCGCCGCATTCGCCCTCGGCGCAGCCCTCCTTGGTGCCGGTGAGGCCGCGCTCGCGCAGGAAGTCCAGCACGGTGGTGTGGGGCGCGGCGGGTGAGATCGGGGTTTCTTTCCCGTTGACGGTGATCCGCGCCGCTACCATGGCAGATCCTCATTTCGGTGCGCGGTGGATCTGGTTGTCCTAGTCGCCATTTTTCAGGACTTTCTGTTTCGGTGGCGCAGCTCGAGAACCCGGAGAGCGCACATCGGCACGCGACGGCGTGCCGCAGGCGGTGACAGAAAAACGAAAAGGTGCCGGGGCCGCAATCGGGCACGCCGGAGAGGGGGCTGTTCAGCAGCCGTGTGCTACGCGGCCCGGAGCCCAGGCGATCTCGTGAGCGAGGCGACGCGGTGCGGAGAGGGTCGACATCCGACAGCGCCTCCTTCCATCAGCTCACGAGTCGGTCCGCCAGAAGCTACGTTGTCGCAGGTCCTTCGGTCAAGCGGCCGTTCGGGGCCGGTGAACCGGTTCTTCCGGTGTCGGTACGGATGTTCCGGATGCCCTCCGGGACACCTGCGCCGACCGGCAGCCGCCGCGGCGTCAGGCCGCCAGACGGGCCAGCAGCCGGGACCGGTGGAGGTCCGCCACCGGGGCCACCAGGTCCGGGTGGCGCAGCAGCGCCGCGGCCCGGTGGTCGTACGGGTCCGGCTCGGTCAGCCGGCGGAAGGAGACGGGCACCGTGCCCACGTGCTCCGTGGCCGTGACGGCCCGCGCCGCCGCCTCCGCGAGGGACGGCGTGGTCAGCAGGCACGCGGCCCAGCTCGCGACCACCTCGTCCACCCAGGTCCGCCAGGCGCCGTCCTGCGGGTCCGCGGGCTCCGCCGCCCGGGCGAGGTCGGACCCGGCGATCCAGTCCAGCCGGACGGAGCCGCCGGGCCCGGTCAGGGCCACCAGGTGCGCGTCGATCCGCGTCGGGTAGCGGAGCCAGGCGGCGAGCGTGACGGCCTGGCGGGACTGGGCCTGGGCGAGTCCGCGCTGGAGGGCTCCGCGTCCTGACGGGTAGGCGCGGTCGAGCCACTGCGCCGTGGCCGCTATGAGCGGCGCCAGGGAGAGGTCCGTGGTCACGGCTGTCCTCCAGGGCCGAGCGGGTGTCCTTCTCTCACCCTAATGACCGGATACGCGGCATGGGAGGCGATAAGCGTGGATCATGCGGAGGGGTCGGGCGGATTCCGGGCGACGGACCGCCCGGCGGAGCCAGGAACGGATCGAGGAGGACACGATGGGACACGGCGGCGACGTCATCGCAGAGCTGACCACCGACCACCGGGAGGTGGAGGAGATCTTCGGCAGGATCGAGGCACTGCCCCCGGGCGACTCGCGCAGGAAGGACCTCGCGGACCAGGCGATCATGGAACTGGTGCGCCATTCGGTGGCGGAGGAGTCCTACCTGTACCCGGCCGTACGGGACATGCTGCCGGACGGCGACGCCATGGCCGACAAGGAGCTCGCCGACCACGCGACGGCCGAGCGCATCATGAAGGACCTGGAGGGCTGCGAGGCCGACGACCCCCGCTTCGACGCCCTGATGACGCAGCTGATGGCGGAGATCCGGGAACACATCGCCGACGAGGAGGGGAACCTGTTCCCCCGGCTGCGCACGGCGTGCAGCCCCGAGATGCTCGGCAAGCTCGGCGACAAGGTGCGCACCGCGAAGAAGACCGCTCCGACCCGTCCGCACCCGTCGGCGCCCGACACCCCACCCGCCAACAAGCTCCTGGCGCCCGGCATGGGCCTCGTGGACCGCCTGCGCGACGCGCTGAGCGGACGCGGCAAGGAGTCCTGAGGCGCTTGCTGCGTGGCCCGTACGCGAGCGCCGGCGCACCCGTCCCGGGTTGTCCGCCCGAGCGGGCATGGGCGTCCGGATTGCGGGGAGGCGCCGGGCATGAGTACCCACAACCCGGACCCCGACCCCCGCAACACCCCCGGTCTGGACCCAGGCGGCTCGGTGCCGCCGGGCGAGACCCCTCCCGGCGAGTCGAGCACCTCCTCCGGCGCCGGCCCCTACCGCCCGCTCACGCGGGGCTGGGCCAAGGGTCCGCTCGCGCTCATCGTCATCCTGGCGATCCTGGTGGCGCTGTTCTTCCTCGCGTACGGGATCATCGTGGCCCTGTGACGCGGGCCGTGCCCGGCCCGTCGCGGGCCCGCCCGCCCGGCCGCGCGCATGGACGCGGGCGCGCCGGGCAGGCGCCCCGCGACGGCCGCCGCCCCGCCCCCGGCGGGGCGGCGTACGGAGCACATGAGGCGGTGCCTGCCATGCAGAGACGGCTGACCGCCCGCGCGGGCGGGAACCGCGGCCCCCGGGGCCCGCGGCGGCACGGGAAGCGGCGCCGGTGACCTCCGCGACCGGCACCGTCCTGGCGTGGTTGCTGGAACGCTCCCACGACGCCTCCGCCCGCCAGATCCCGGCGCTCACCGACCAGGCCGCCCGACGGCTGGGGCTCGGCGGCACCCGGCTGTACCTGGCCGACGTCCAGCAGGTCCGCCTGCTGGCACTGCCCCAGCTGGCCGCCCCCCGGCCGGGCCCGGCCGAGGCGAGCGAGGCGGACCGCGAGGCGGAGGTCCTGGAGATCGACGGGTCGCTGGCCGGCATGGCCTACCGCACGCAGCGCACCCAGCTGTCGCGCGACCGCACCACCGCCTGGGTGCCGATGATCGACGGAGTGGAGCGCATCGGGGTCATGAAGGCCACCGGCGCGGAGCTGGGCCGGGCCGAGCTCGACGTGTGCGGGGCCCTGGCGAGCCTGGCGACGCTGGTCGTCGTCTCCAAGTCCTCCCACAACGACATCCTGGTCGTCAGGGGCCGCAGCCGGCCGATGACCCTGCAGGCCGAACTCGTGTGGGGGTTCCTGCCGCCACGCACCATCGGCACCAGCCAGGCGACTTCGACCGCCGTGCTGGAGCCGGCGTACGACATCGGCGGGGACGCCTTCGACCACAACTTCAGTGACGGCGTGCTGCACCTGACCCTGCTGGACGCCATGGGGCACGACCTGGCGTCGGGAGGTGCCAGTTCGGCCGGTCTGGCCGCGTGCCGGTCCACCCGCCGGTCCGGCGGCACGCTGACCGACATCGCCGGCACCATCGAACGGACCCTGCAGGAGTGGATTCCCGACCGGCTGATGACCGGGATCCTCGCCAATCTCGACACCGCGGACGGGGAGTTCACCTGGGTCAACTGCGGCCACCCGCCGCCCCTGCTGATCCGCAACGGCCACGTCCTGCCCGAGGCGCTGGAACGGGCGGCCCAGCTGCCCTTCGGCGTCGGCTTCCACGGCCAGGACGCCCCCCGGCAGTACCGGGTGCGCCTCCAGCCCGGCGACCGGGTCCTGATCTACAGCGACGGGGTCATCGAGGCCCGCTCGGCGGCGGGCGAACTGTTCGGCGAGGAGCGGCTGGCCGACACCGTCATCCGCTCCATGGCCTCGGGTGCCACCGCCCCCGAGGCCCTGCGCCGGCTGATCCTGGACCTCCTCAACCACCAGGACCAGCGGCTGCTGGACGACGCCACCATCCTCCTGTCGGAGTGGCATCCCACCGGGTGAGCGGGGTCAGGGGCCGATCTCGAACGCGGGCGCCTCCAGCCCGCCCAGGCATCCGGTCTTCGGCGCCTTCGGGGTGTCGAAGAACGAGACGGTGATCTCCTGCGCGCACTTGGAGGTGGCGAACACCACGTGGGGTTCGTAGGGGATCGTGAGGACGGTGGCCCTGCTCAGCGTCCGGGCCACGTACGGGCCGTTGGCCGCCGCGGTCTGGGCGTCGAACCCGCCCGAGAGGGCGAGGGTGGGGATGTCGCTCTTGGTGACGTCGCGGATGGAGCGGGGTGCCGCGGGGACCTTCCAGACGTCGCAGTCGGGGCGGAGGAAGGTGAGCAGCGGGGCCTGGGCCTGTACCGAGCGGGGGAACGACGGGAAGGCCGCCTGGCCTCCGCGGAGCGCTTCGGCCTGGGTCTCGTAGGGGGTCCACTCGCTGCAGAAGACGCCGTAGACGAGTCCGTGGGAGAGCCGGCCGACGGCCTGGGGGCTGTACTTGCCGCTCGCCCACTGCTCGGCGATGCGCTGGGGTCGGCCGTGGGCCAGTTCGTCGAGGGCGCGGGGCACCTGGGGTGCGACGTGGGTGGCGGCCGTCATCCAGTTCACCAGGGCGCCGCCGTCGAGGACGACCTTCACCTGCTTCCTGCTGTCGGGGAGCGTGACGGTGGTGGTGACCGGTTTGGCTTCGAGGTCGCGGACGAGGCGTTCGAAGGTGGCCGACAGGTTCGGGTAGCGGCGGTTGCAGGCCGGCTGCTCCGCGCAGGCCTTGAAGAGGCCGCCGAAGCCCTGCTTGGCGGCGTTCCAGGTCACGGCCGACCCGCCCGTGGACGGGGGCAGGATGCCGTCGAGGCCGACCGACCGGATGCCCTCGGGGTGCAGGCGCATGTAGACCAGCGCCAGCTGGGTGCCGTAGGAGATGCCGAACACGTTCCACTGTGCGAGGCCCAGGGCGGCGCGCAGGTCCGCGAGGTCGGCGGCGCTCTCGATGTCGTTGTAGGCGCTGAGGTCGGCGCCGGTCGCCGCGAGTTGGTCGCGGCAGGCCTTCGTGGCCTCGACGTGCAGGCGCTCGGTGGAGGACGCGTCGTAGACGAGCCCGGTCGCGCGGGCGTTGAACTCGTCGACGTTGCGGCAGGTGAGGGCCGGATCGGCCGAGTACGTTCCGCGCTGGGACATGAGGATCAGGTCGCGGTCGCGGTTCAGGCCGCCGCCGACCGCCATCTTCGCCTCGCCGACCGCGTCGTCGCCGGGCCCGCCGGCGAGCCACACGACGGGGTCGGATGTGGGCTTCCCGGCCGTCGCCGCGACGACGGCGACCCCGAGGGTGATCTTCCGGCTGCCCGGCTTGGTGCGGTTCTCGGGCACGGTGAGGGCTCCGCAGCGGGCGCCTTCGAGTTCGGCGACCGGGTCCGCGGTCTTCGGGCAGGGGCCGGGCTCGTAGCGGGCGTCGCCCACCGTGCGGGCCACCGTTCCGAGTGGTGCTCCGTCGTCGGCGCCCGGGCCGGGCCGCGCGTGGGCGGGTGCGGCGAGCAGGCCCGTGACGAGGACGCCCGCCGCCACCGCGGCCGGTCCGGCGGGCAGCCGTCGCACGGTGCGGCAGCGGTGGGTCGGGGTGTGGGGAGCCATCTGCCCTCCCGGTCACTTCGGGGTGATGGTGAACGGTTTCGGGGTGAGACCGGCGACGCAACCGGTGTCGGGAGCGGTCGGATCGGCGAGGAACGAGGCCAGCACCCGCTGGGCGCAGGGCGATTGGGGAACCACCCAGTGTCCGATCCCGGGGACCAGGACGGAGGTGGAGCGGGACAGGGTGCGGGAGGCGTCCTTCGCGTAGCCCGCTCCCGTCTTCATGTCGAAGGACCCGGAGATGACGAGCGCGGGGACCGCGCTCACGGTGGCCACCCGGTGCTCGGCCGCCTGGCTCTCGACGTTCCACGTCCGGCAGACGTCGTACTGGAAGGGCAGCTGCGGCACCTGGGCCAGGACCGTTTCCGGCCACCCGGGGAAGGCCCGGCGGCCCGCGTCCAGCACGTCGGGCTCCGAGGTGCCGGGCACCCATTCGCTGCACGCCACCGACTGCGTCAGGCCGTGCGCGGTCTGGCCCACGGGCTGGACGGAGTCCTTGGCGCGGCCCTGCGCGAAGCGCTGCGGGTTCCCCCCGGCGAGCTCGTCGAGCGCCGCGGGGAGGTCGGCGGGCTTGACGTTGGAGCCGACCATCAGGTTCAGCAGGGCGCCTCCGTCGAGGACGACCTTCACCGGGTCTCCGCCGCCGGGCGGACGGGTGTTCAGCGTCAGGGGCCGCGCCTCCAGGATGCGCACCTGCTCGTCCAGCGTCCGGCGCAGGTCCGGGTAGCGGCTCTTGCAGCGGGGTTCGGCCGCGCACGCGTCGAAGATGCTGCCGGCCCCCTCGCGGGCGCTGCTCCAGCCCCACGGCAGGACCGTGACCTGCGGAGGGCTGGGCGAGTCGAGGGCCACCGCGCGGATCCCGCGGGGGTGCGCGCGCAGGTAGGTGAGGGCCAGGTTGGTGCCGTAGGAGTACCCGTAGACGTTCCACTGCGCGATGCCGAGGGCGGTGCGCAGGTCGGCGAAGTCGGCGGCGTTCTCCGCGCTGTTGTAGGCGTTCAGGTCGGTGCCGTCGGCCGTCAGGCGGTCCCGGCAGTCCTTCACCGCCTTCAGCATGAGCTGTTTCGCCGGGGCGGCGTCCCAGCCGTGGCCGACGGCCTTCTCGTTGGACCGGTCGATCTCCGGGCAGGCGAGGTTCGGCTGGTCGTAGAGGTTCCCGCGCTGCGCCATGACGATCAGTTCGCGGTCCTTGTTCAGACCGGAGTCGATGACGAAGGGGAGGTCGTCGAACGTGTCACCGCCGGGACCGCCCGCCATGAACACCACGGGGTCCGCCGCGGGTTTCGCCGAGGCCGCCGCGATGCGCGCCACGGCCAGCTTGATGGTCCGGCCGCCGGGACGGGCCCGGTTCTCGGGGACTTCCAGGGTGCCGCACCGGGCCTTGGCCAGGGCGGCGACCGGCTCGGGCGTCTTCGGGCACGGGCCGGGCACGAACCGCGCCCCGGACGCCGCGCCGGGCCGCACCGGTGCCGGGACGGCGCTGCCGCCCGCTGCCGGGCCTAGCGCCGACAGGCAGGCGAGGGCGGCCGCGGCGGCCGCCGCGTGGAGGGTGTGCTGCGCCATACGATCCCGCTCCTCGGCCGACGTCCCCGAGCCTGCCCGGCTGGGCGGCGCCCAGCGGTGCGGATCACACGCACACCACCGACGCTACCGTGCGTCCCGACCCCCTGCACGTCGGCCGGGGCCGCGGCCGGCCGGGCCGCGGCGGCCGTGTCACATGTCCTGGATGCGCGGGAACGGGTGCTCGGCCTCCAGCTGGAACGCGATCTCCAGCAGGGTGCGTTCAGCGCCGGGTCGGGCCGAGAACATGACGCCGACGGGCAGGCCCTCCCGCGTCGCGGTGGCGGAGGGCAGCGAGAGGGACGGTGTGCCGACGACGTTGTCGACCGGGGTGAACGCCACGTAGGCGAGGATCCGTTCGATCAGCGTCGGGTAGGGAACGGCCGGGCTTAGGTGGCCGACCGGCGGCGTGGTGTGGGCGAGCACCGGCGACAGCACGAGGTCGAGCCCCCGGAACGCGGCCGCGTACGCCTCCCTCGTGCGCTTCAGCCTGCGCAGCACGCCGGGGGTGCGCTGCCAGTTCTCCAGGTAGGTCTCGCGCAGCCCCCGGCTGAGGGAGTCCATGCGGCGCCGGTCGAAGTCCGCGCCGAGGGTGCGGCCGGTGGCGCCGAGGAGGAAGGACAGCATCCCCCAGTAGGTGAGGAAGTCGTCGGTGAAACCGGGGTCGATGGCCATCTCCACCGGCTCCACGGTGTGGCCGAGCCGCTGGAGCGCCGTCACGGTCTGCGTGACCGCCGCCCGGGTGGCGGTGTCGGAGCGGACGCCGTTCGGCGAGTCGAGCAGGAACCCGATGCGCAGCCGCTGCCCCGAGGGGCCTTCGGCCAGACCCAGGGGCGGCAGCTTCGGGTTGCGCCAGTACGTCTCGGCGGCGGCGAGGAAGGCCGCGGCGTCCCGCACGGAGCGGCTCACGATGCCGTCGCAGACGAGGTCGAGCGGCAGTTGGCGGCTCTGGGCGTTCGCGACGAGGCGGCCGCGGGTCGGCTTGAGGCCGACGAGTCCGCAGCAGGCGGCGGGGATCCGGATGGAGCCGCCGCCGTCGTTGGCGTGGGCGACGGGCACCGCTCCGGCGGCGACGAGCGCCGCGCTGCCGCCCGACGAGCCGCCGGCGGAGTGGCCGGTGTGCCAGGGGTTGCGGACCGGCTCGGCGCCCTCGTACTCGGTGCTGGGGCTGAATCCGAACTCGGGCAGCCTGGTCTTGCCCAGGACGGTGACCCCGCTGCTCAGGAACTGCCGGGCGAACGGCGCGTGCCGCCGCGCCGCCCTGGGACGGAAGGCCGCGCTGCCGTGGCCCGTGGGCAGCCCGCGGTAGTCGGTGTTGTCCTTGACGAAGGTCGGCACGCCGGCGAAGGCGCCCGCCGCCGCGGGGTCGGGGGCCGGGGCGTCGACGTGCCACTGGACCGCGTTGAGCCGTGCCTCGACGGCCCGTACCCGCTCCTGCGCGGCCCGGGCGGCCTCGGCGGCGGACACCTCGCGGCGCCGGATCGCCGCGGCGAGGCCGACGGCGTCGTGCTCCCCCAGGGCGTCGTCCCGGAACGCGTGCACCCTGGTCCGGCCGTCGAAAGTGGTTGCGTCGAAAGTGGTCACTTCTGTCCCGTCCCCCGCCGTGTGAGTGGTCGCCGCCATCATTGCCTACTGCGGAGTAACACGGGAGGGGTGCGGGCCCACGGACCCGCGGGCGCGGCACCGTCAGCCGGGGTCCTCACGGGCGGGCATGGCCGCGATGCATTCGGCGTCGATCCGGTCGGCGTAGGACATCAGGATCCCGGCCAGGCCGAGGGTCGTGCGCGGATCGAGAGCGGTCTCCCCCTCGTACACGGAGTGCAGCCAGGCCCCCGCGAGGTGCCGCAGCAGGGCGGTGACCTCGTCGGCGGGGATCAGCACCTGGCCGCCCGGCAGGGAGATCAGGGGGACGGACGTGTTCACGGCGGCACCTCCTCGTCTCCTGGGCGGTCGGCGGGCCCGCGCACGGGCCCGGCGGACCTCAGCTGTCGGGTTCGGCGGCCGCGATGGCCGCGAGGGCGGATCCGGGGTCGCTCTCCACCGCGAGGTCACCCAGGGTGACGACGCCCACCAGCTCGCCCTCGCCGGTCTGCACGGGCAGGCGCCGCAGGGCGTTGCGCCGCATGAGGGTGACGGCCTGGGTGACGTCGTCGCCGGGCTGGACGGTGAGCGGTTCGGTGCTGCAGATCGCGTGCACGGTCGTCTCGGCGGGGTCCCGGCCCTCGGCCATGCCCCGGATGACGAGGTCGCGGTCGGTCAGGATGCCGAGGAGCCGGCCCTCGTCGACGACGAGGACGTCCCCGATGTCGGCGTCCCGCATCACGCGTGCGGCTTCTGCCAGTGAGGTCAGCTTCTCGACGGTCACCGGATTCGCGGTCATCACCTCGTGGACGCGTCGGGTCATGACTCCTCCCGCTGCTGGAAGCGGTTGCTGCGGGGCGCCTACCCGCCCCGGCGTGCGGTACGCGCCCGCCCCGGCGGGGATCGGCACAGCGGTAGCTGGGGGAGCAAGATCCGGAAGAGGCGGCCTAGCCCAGGGCGGCCCGGGTGTCATCCCGGAATGTTCCGGATCCCTCGGCCGCAGCTCCGTTGCTACGTTCCCGAGCGCCAGTTCCGACGGCCGCGCCGGGCCCCTCAGCCGACCCGGTGACGCCCGTACCTTTCCGACCGGGAGGCCCCGTTGAGCGCGCAGCACCCCACCCGCAGGAGCATCCTCAAGTCCGCCGGCGGCCTTTCGGCGGCGATGGCCCTGGGAGCCGGGGGCGCCCTGGCCGCAGCGGCCCCGGCCTCGGCGGCCGGTGACGGCTTCGGCCTGCGCATCGTGGACCGCAACGAGAGCGACCCCCGGATGTGGTACTACCGGTTCGACACCGAGGCCATCGGCTGGGACCCGGCCGTGAACGTCCTGCTCCCGGACGACTACCACTGGAGCGGGCGCACCTATCCCGTGCTCTACCTCTTCCACGGCGGCGGGACGGACCAGGACTTCATCACCTTCGACCGCGAGCGCATCCGCGACTGGACGGCCGGCAAGCCGATCATCGTGGTGATGCCGGACGGCGGCCACGCGGGCTGGTACTCGAACCCCGTGAGTTCCAACGTCGGCCCGCGGAACTGGGAGACCTTCCACATCGCCCAGCTGCTGCCGTGGGTCGAGGCGAACTTCCGTACCTACGCCGAGTACGACGGGCGGGCGGTGGCCGGGTTCTCGATGGGCGGCTTCGGCGCGCTGAAGTACGCCGCCAAGTATTACGGCCATTTCGCGTCGGTCAGCGCCCACTCCGGCCCGGCCAGCCTGCGCCGCGACGGCGGCCTCGTGGGCCACTGGGCCAACGCCTCGGCGGCGGCCCTGGACCTGGGCGGCGGGACGATCTACGGCGCCCCCTTCTGGGACCAGGCCCGGGTGAGCGCCGACAACCCGGTGGAGCGCATCGAGAGCTACCGCAACAAGCGGGTCTTCCTGGTCGCGGGCACCAGCCCCGACCCGGTCAACTGGTTCGACACGGTCAACGAGACGCAGGTACTGGCCGGTCAGCGGGAGTTCCGGGCGCTCCTCGACCGCGCCGGGATCCCGCACGAGTCGTACGAGGTCCCCGGCGGCCACTTCGTCCGCCACGACCTGCTCCAGCGCGACATCGACGGCGTCATCGGCCGCCTGCGCAAAGCGTGACGGGGGAACCTCTGATGCTGCCCGTCTTCTCCGGGCGCGCCCTGCGCGTCCTGCTCACGGCGGCCGCGGCCCTGCTGCCCGCGCTGGGAGCGGCCCCGGCGGCCACCGCCCGGACCGCCGCTCCCGCCGCGGCGTGCCCGGCCGCCGGCCCCGTCTCGCAGCACTACCACAGCGGCCACAACGGCGTGGACATCGCCAACGCGATCGGAACGCCGATCTACGCGGTGGGTGACGGCGAGGTGACCATCTCCGGGTACTCCGGCGACTACGGCCAGTGGATCCGCATCCAGCATCCCGACGGGAGGATCTCCGAGTACGGCCACATGTACCAGCGGGACGTGTCCGTCGGCGACCGCGTCGTGGCCGGCCAGCGGATCGCCCTGATGGGCCAGGAGGGCAACTCGACGGGGCCCCACCTCCACCTGCGGATCTGGGGTGACCCGTCCGCCTCGTACGGCATCGACCCCGAGCCCTACCTCGCCGAACGCGGCGTGGAGCTTCCGTGCACCCCCGGGACCGGCCCGCGCCCCGCCCCGCTGACGTATCCGGCGGAGTCGGGCCGGGTCGTATCGGCACGCTCCGCTGACGGCCGGTTGGAGGTCTTCGCGGCCGGGGCCGATGGTGTGCACCACGCCTGGCAGACGGGCGTCAACGGCGCCTGGTCGGAGTGGGAGCCCCTCGGCGGCCCCGGCGGCGCGGAACTTGCGATCGGTCCCAACGCCGACGGCCGGCTGGAGATGTTCGCCCTCAACGGCACCACCTTCCAGCACCGCTACCAACTCTCGCCCTCCGGCGGCTGGTCCGGCTGGGAAACCTTCGGAGGCGGCGGCAAGGACATCGCCGTCGGCGCCAACGCCGACGGACGGCTCGAAGTCTTCGCCTCCGGACCCGCCGGCGTCTTCCACAAGTACCAGACGGCCCCCAACAGCAACTGGTCCGAATGGGAACCCGCCCCGGGCGGCCCCGCCAACAGCCGCATCGAAATGGAAAAGGCACCCGACGGCCGCCTGGAAGTCTTCGCCCTCAACGGCGACACCTTCCAACACCTCTACCAGACCAACCCCAACGGCACCTGGTCCACCTGGGACACCTTCGGCGGCGGAGGCCACGACCTCACCGTCGACCACAACCAGGACGGCCGCCTCGAAGTCTTCGCCTCCGGACCCGTCGGCGTCTTCCACAAATACCAGACCGGCCCCTCCACCTGGTCCGACTGGGAACCCACCGGAGGCCCCGCCGACGCGCAGCTGACCAGCCAGCCGACCGCGGACGGCCGGGTGGAGGTCTTCGCGATCAACGGGACCACCGCCCAGCACATGTGGCAGACCGGGGTCAACGCCCCCTACGGCCCGTGGGACACCTTCGGCGGCGGGGGTACCGAGATCACCGCGGCGGCCAACGACGACGGACGGATCGAGGTGTTCGGCACCAGCGGCGCCGGCGTCCACCACACATGGCAGACCGGCTTCGCGACCTGGTCCGAGTGGGCCTGGGTCAACAGCACCTCCGGCCCCGCCGTCAACTGAGGAGACCCCACAGGTGACCCCCGTGCAGCGCGCTCGCAGCGCGCCCCGTCGCGCCGTCGTGTCGGCGTTCGCCTCCCTCCTGCTCGCGGCGGGCGCCCTGGCCGGCGCCTCGCCCGCATCCGCCGCGTCGAGCGACCTGTGCGCGCAGACCGGCTACAACGCCGGCTTCCGCGGTGACGGCCTGGTGACCGCCGTCGCCGTCGCCCTCGCGGAGTCCAGCTGCAACCCGTCGGCGACCAACGTCCAGAACAACACGCCCCCCTCCAGGGACCGCGGCCTGTGGCAGATCAACGACTACTGGCACCCTGAGGTCGACGACGCCTGCGCCTACGACGCCCAGTGCAACGCCAACGCCGCGTTCGAGATCTCCTCCGGGGGCACGAACTGGCAGCCCTGGTCCACCTACAACGCTGGCGTCCACCGGCGGCACATGGACGAGGCCCGGGCGGCGGTGGACCGGCTCGGCCACCACGAACCCGGACCGGGCCCGCTGACGTATCCGGCGGAGTCGGGCCGGGTCGTCTCGGCACGCTCCGCCGACGGCCGGCTGGAGGTCTTCGCGGCCGGGGCCGACGGCGTGCACCACGCCTGGCAGACGGGCGTCAACGGCGCCTGGTCGGAATGGGAGCCCCTCGGCGGCCCCGGCGGCGCCGAACTCGCGATCGGCCCCAACGCCGACGGCCGGCTGGAGATGTTCGCCCTCAACGGCACCACCTTCCAACACCGCTACCAACTCTCACCCTCCGGCGGCTGGTCCGGCTGGGAAACCTTCGGAGGCGGCGGCAAGGACATCGCCGTCGGCGCCAACGCCGACGGCCGCCTCGAAGCCTTCGCCTCCGGACCCGCCGGCGTCTTCCACAAGTACCAGACGGCCCCCAACAGCAACTGGTCCGAATGGGAACCCGCCGCAGGCGGCCCCGCCAACAGCCGCATCGAAATGGAAAAGGCACCCGACGGCCGCCTGCAAGTCTTCGCCCTCAACGGCGACACCTTCCAACACCTCTACCAGACCGCCCCCAACGGCACCTGGTCCACCTGGGACACCTTCGGCGGCGGAGGCCACGACCTCACCGTCGACCACAACCAGGACGGCCGCCTCGAAGTCTTCGCCTCCGGACCCGTCGGCGTCTTCCACAAATACCAGACCGGCCCCTCCACCTGGTCCGACTGGGAACCCACCGGAGGCCCAGCCGAATCCCAACTCACCAGTGGACGGTCACCGGACGGCCGGGTCGAGGTCTTCGCCATCAACGGGACCACCGCACAACACCTCTGGCAGACCGGCGTCAACGCCCCCTACGGCCCGTGGGACACCTTCGGCGGCGGCGGCACCGAGATCACCGCGGCCGCGAACGCCGACGGACGCATCGAGGTGTTCGGCACGAGCAGCGCCGGCGTCCACCACAAATGGCAGACCGGCTTCTCCAGCTGGTCCGAGTGGGCCTGGCTGAGCAGCACCTCCGGCCCGCCCGTCACCTGACCCGGGGAGATCCGTGCATCCGATCAGCAGACGCCACCTGTTGCGGGGCGCCGCAGCAGGAGCGGGCGCGCTCGCTCTGCCGGGGTCCGGCAGAGCGGGAGCGGCCGGGTCCCCCGCCCACCAGTGGGTCGGTACGGCCACGCCGTTCGGCCACGCCTACGACCCCTCCACCTCCGGCCGGCCGCGCTACCTCAACGACCACACCCTGATCAGGGCCGCCGGCCGGTGGCACCTGTTCGGCATCGTCGGCGACCGCGCACGGCCGGGCGAGTCCCCGGACAGCGCGGCCGAGGTCTCCTTCGGCCACGCCTCCGCGCCCGACCTGTACGGGCCCTGGACCACGCACGCCGACGCGCTGACCGTGGACCCCGGCTACTTCGGCGAGGAGCACCTGTGGGCGCCGCACGTCATCGAGGCCGGCGGGAACCACTGGATGTTCTACGCCGCGGGCGGCAGGACCGGGGCCGCGGTCAACCTGGCCGTCTCCACCGACCTGTTCACCTGGACCCGCGTGCCGTCCGGCCCGCTGTTCCGGGGGCTCGTGGCGCGTGATCCGATGGTGCTGCGCGTCGGCGGCGAGTGGGTCATGTACTACACCGAGCTCTCCGGCCCGCACGGCCGGCACGTCGTGTCCTTCCGGCGCTCCGCCGACCTGGTGCACTGGAGTGATCCGGGCACCGCGTTCGCCGACGCGAGCACCGACACGACGGTGTCGGTCACCGAGTCGCCGTTCGTCGTGGAGCGGGACGGCTGGTTCTACCTCTTCATCGGACCGCGGGGCGGCTACGACGGCACCGACGTGTTCGCGTCCCGCGACCCCTTCCGCTTCGACCTCGGCGGGTACGCGGGCCACGTGCCCGGTCATGCCGTCGAGGTGCTGTACGACGGCCGGGACTGGCTCGCCAGCGCGGCGGGCTGGTTCCGCCGGGGCCTGTACCTGGCGCCGCTGCACTGGCGGGACACACCGCCGCCCTGGCAGAGCCCCGACAACCCGGTCGCCGGCCAGGACGCGGACGGCCGCCTGACGGTGTTCGCGCTCGACGCCGGGGACCGCGCGATGCTGCGGCGCGTCCAGCTCGACGCGGAGTCCGACACCTGGACGGAGTGGGAGCCCTTCGGCGGCCCGGCCGGGGCGGTTCCCGCGCTCGGCCGCACCACCCGGGGCAGGCTGGAGGTGTTCTCCCTCGCCCCGGGCGGGGCCAACCTGCACCACCGGGTGCAGCGGACCGACGGCGGCTGGTACGACTGGGAGGAGTTCGGCGGCCCGGCGGGCGCCGCCCCGGCCGTGTCCGCGGGGGCCGACGGCCGGCTGGAGGTCCACGCGCCGGCCCCCGCGGGTGCCTCCCTCGCGCGGCGCCGGCAGAGCGCGCCCGGCGCGACGGCCTGGGAGGCGTGGGACGGCGCCTTCGGCGGGCCGGTGGGCGCCCCGCCGGTCGTCGCCGCCAACGCCGACGGCCGGCTCGAGGTGTTCGCCCTCGCGCCCGGCGGCTCCGCGATCCACCACCGCTGGCAGGAGACGCCCGGCGGCGCCTGGTCGCCCTGGCAGGTCTTCGGTACGGCGGCCGGCTCGGCGCCGCGCGTGGCCCGCGACGGCAGCGGCAGGCTCACCGTCGCCGCGACCGCCCCGTCGGGCGTGGCCGTGTTCCACCGGCGGCAGACCGCACCGAGCGGCGGCTGGGGTGACTGGCAGCCGCTGTTCGGCTGGGCGGCCGCGGCCCCGACGCTCGTACCCGGTGCCGACGGCCGGCTCGAGGCCTTCGCCCTGTCCCCCGGCGGGGACCGGCTCGGCCACCGCCGGCACCTCGACCCGGGCGGAGCCTGGAGCCCGGAGGAGGAGTTCGGCGAACCCGGCGTCGTGCTCGCCGGGACGCCCTCGGCCGCCGCCGACGCCGGCGGGCGGATCCACCTCTTCGCCGTGACCGCCGACGGCCGGATGCGCACCCGCGTACAGGAGCGGCCCGGTGGGGGCTGGCGTCCGTGGACCGCCTTCGGCGAGCGCCCGGTCGCACCGCAGCGTCCCGGGAGCCCCGCCTACTGAGTCGCGCCGCCCGGCTGATTGGCTGATGTCACACGGTGCAGCCCCGCACGCAGCCGGTAACGTTCCCTGCGGTGACGTCCGTCAACACGTCGTACAGGGGGAACGGTGAGCGGCATAGTCGTCCATCTGCCGCAGGGCAGCGGCGGCGCGGCCGGCGGGGAACCGGGCGGTGCGGCCGTGACGTTACGCCTCGGCCCAGGGGAGGTCGCGCGGTTCGGACGCGGCTCCTCCCGCACGCCGGTGGAGCTGCGCCTCGCCGACGAGGCGATCTCCCGTCTGGCGGGGGAGATCCGGGTCACCGAGGACCACTGGCAGCTGACCAACCACAGCGCGGCCCAGAGCTACCTGGTGGAGAACCCGGAGGGGGCCGGCGAATACCTGCGGGTGCCGCCCCGACGGGCCGGGGCGCCCATCCCGTTCGAGTTCGCCCGGGTGGTGCTGCCCACGCGCCGCGGAACCACCGTCTCCTTCCAGGTGTTCGCCCCCGACCACGTCTACCTGGACCCGCGGGGCGCGGCCGGTCCGGGGGCGAGCCGTACGGTCACGGCGTACTCGCTGGACGAGACGGCCACCTACTTCCTGGTCCTCGTCGCGCTGTGCGAGCCCTGGCTGAGGGACCAGTCGCCGGTGTCGGTGCCGACCACTCCGCAGGTGGTGGAGCGGCTGCGGGCACACCCGGCCTGCGGCAGGCTGACGGCGCGCGCGGTCAGCTCCCACATCGACTACCTGGCCGAGGAGAAGCTGCGGATCGAGGCTCCCGGCGTGCCCGAAGCCGGCCGCGGCGACCGCCGCAACGGCAAGCGGGACGCCGTCGTCGGGCTCGCGCTGAAGTTCGGCATCGTACGGGAGGAGCACCTGGCGCTGCTGCCGCCGCGGGCCGAACCGGGCACGCGGGGGCGGTAGAGGTGACGCGGGTGCGCAGCCTGGACGCCTCCTGGGGCAGCGACCACACCGAACTGCTGCCCCCGGGCCGCCGGGTGGGTGACTGGGTCGTGGCCGAGCCGATCGGGGCCGGCGGCTGGGCGACCGTCTACGCGGGGCGGCCGGCCCGGGCGGGGGCGGGGCCGGGCGAGGTGGCCCTGAAGGTGCTGCCGACGGCGGGGCTCGCGCCGCGCCAGGCCCGGAGCGTGGCCGAATCCGCCCGCCGGGAGGTCGAACTCGGGCGCCGGGCGGGCCATCCCCGGCTCATCCGGCTGCTGGACACCGTCGTGCTCCGCGCCCCCGACCACCCGCTGCTGGACGGTGCGATCGTGCTCGTCATGGAGCGGGCGGCGCGCAGCCTGCGGGACCTCCTCGACGCGGGAGTGGACGAGGCCGAGGGCGGCCGGCTGGTCACCGGGATCTGCGAGGGGCTCGCCCATCTGCACCGCAGCGGCTGGGTGCACGCCGACCTCAAGCCCGAGAACGTACTGATCGGCGACGACGGCTCGGTGAAGCTCTCGGACTTCGGGCTCGCCACGGAACTGACCGGTACGCACGGATACGCGCCGCCGATGGGCACCCTGGACTACCTGCCGCCCGAGCGCTGGAAGGCGCCGTTGGGCGAGCTCGGGGTGCAGGTCCGCCCCAGCGCCGACGTCTGGGCCCTCGGCATCGTGATCCACGAGGTGTTCACCTCCGGGGCCCCGCTGTTCCCGGGTGCCACGCCCATGGCGCGCGGGGCGGCGGTACAGGAGTACGCGGCCGGACGCGCGCCCCTGCGCATGGACGGCGGGGTTCCGCCGTTCTGGCGTGATCTGGCGGCGGACTGCCTGGCGCCGACCCACGCCGCTCGCGCCGAGCACACCGCCGAGAGCCTGCTCGCGCGCATCGCCGCCGGGCGGCAGGGGCAGCGGGAGGCCGCCCCGGCACGGCGTCCCGCGGGGCTGCGGCGGTGGGCCCGGGCCGCCGTCCTCGCGGTTGCGGCATGCGGTGCGGTGGGCGCCGCCGTGTGGTCGTACGCGGGGCGGCCGGGGGCCCCGGGCACGGCCGACGGCTCCGGCGCGGGCCCTTCGCGGATCCGGGTGTTCAACGCCGAACGGGCCTGCCAGGAGCGCGCGGACCGGGACCCGCAGTGCAGTCTGGGCCTGGCGGTGGACCCGACGCGCCCCTACACCGCGGGGAACGTGGCGCCGGCCCGGGTGTGGCACGGCGACGTCCTCGAGGCGGACTGCCGGTTGACGCGCGGGGAGGTGGTCATCGACGAGTCGGACATGCGCTCCACCCACTGGTTCCGTGTCCGCCTGCCCGGTGCGGACGCCCGGGAGCGGGCCTGGCTGCCGGAGGTGCGGACGAAGGACCGCCCGGCACTCCCCCACTGCCCGGCCCCTGCGGCGGCGCGCTGACCGGACGGTGCGGCAGCTCGGGCGGGGCGCCGTGGCCGGAACCCGGCGCCCGGACGGGGTGGCCGCGAGGCCGCGCTCACGGCGCCCGCCGGGCGGCGGGTACGGTTCCGGCATGGACGTTTCCGCAACGAGTTCGAATGCCGGTCAGTCGGGCCCGGAGAACGGGGTCTTGGCCGCCGCGCGTCAGCTGCTGGCGAAGCTGGGCGCCGCCGGACTGTCCCCGGAAACCGTGGCGCGCGAGAGCGGTCTCGCCGTCACCGACGTGGAGGCCGTCTTCCCGCACCGGGACGACCTGCTGACGGCCCTGGTCGTCGACGCCTACGACGCGTCGGGCGCCGCCATGGAGCGGGCCGACGCGGCCGCCGCGGCCGAGGGCGCCTCGGCGGACGCGCGGCTGCTCGCGGCGACGCGGGCGCTGCGGCGGTGGTCGTTCGAGAACCCGGCCGAGTTCACGCTGATCTACGGCTCACCCGTGCCGGGGTACCACGCCCCGCAGGACACCGTCCCGCCCGCCTCGCGGACGCCCGCCGTGCTGGCCGGCATCATCCGGTCGGCGCTGGAGGCCGGTGAACTCACCCCGCCCCGGCGGACGCCGCCCGCGCGGCAGCTGCTCCTGCCCGCGGCCGTCGAAGCGTTCGGCGGGGTGCCGCAGGCTCCGTTCTCGGACATCATCGAGCGCGGCATCGTGCTGTGGAGCAACCTGATCGGCCTGCTGGTCTTCCAGGTCTTCAGCCGCACCCACGACAGCGTCGGCGACGAGGCCGCCTTCTTCGACTACGCCATCGCCGTGGCGGCCGAGGGCATCGGCCTCGAAGTCCCCCTGGCCGACCCCACCGACTGAACCGTCCGCCTCCGCGGCACGCGCAGAAAATCCAGGACGTGAACACCACCAGAACCCTCTGCTTCGTCATAGCGGCGCTGTCCTCGTACGCGGCGCTCGTCTACCGGCTGTGCCAGGCCCGGCGCAGCTGGAAGGACAGCGCCTACCGGGCGCTGATCACCACCCTCCTGCTCCAGTCCCTGACCTTCACGATGGGCGCCGTCGCCATGGGCGGCGGCAGCTTCCTCGGGGTCGGCAACCTCGCCATCCTCTGCATGCACCTGACGGCGGTGGCCTTCTGCGTGAGCTCGCAGATCATCCTGCTGAAGTGGGCGGACGCCGGCGAGGAGGCGGTCCGCAGGGCGCGCTGGTGGATGGTCACCGGTGTCGCGCTGGACGTGCTCCTGACGGCCCTGTTCCTGCTCGCGGACGGCCCGGGCCGGCCGGCCTCCGACTTCGACACCGGCAGCGGCCGGCCGCTGGTGCTGACGTACCTGCTGGCCTTCATCGTGTCGCAGGCCATCCCGTGCGTCACGATCTTCCGCCAGTGCGGCCCCTACGCCCGGATGACCGACAACGCCTCGCTGCGGCAGGCGCTGCGGATGCTCCGCGTCGCCGCGGTGGTCCTCTTCCTGTACTGCTCGGCGCGGACGGTCAACATCCTGACGGCGGCGGCCGGCGTCGACATCGGGGTGTGGAAGCTCGCCTCGAACGTCTTCAGCGCGACGGGCATCGCGATCCTGTCGCTGAGCCTGACCAACTCCTCCTGGGGCCCCTCGGCCACCAGGCTGCTGGAGTGGGCGCGCCACTACCGGGCCTACCGGTCCCTCTACCCGCTCTGGCGCGACCTGTACGAGTCCTCCCCCGACATCGCGCTGGAGCCGCCGGGCGCCTCGGTCTCCGACCTGACCTACCGTCTGCACCGGCGGGTGGTGGAGATACGCGACGGATGGCGGGAACTGCGTCCGTACATCGACCGCAGCGCCCCCGGCACCGGGGTCCCGGGCAAGGAGGCCGGCGAGGAGTCGCGGCAGGCGTTCACGGAGGCGGCGCAGATCAAGCAGGCCCTGCTCGCCAAGCGGGCCGGCACCGTCCCCCGCGACAACAAGGACGCGGGCGATTTCGACGACCGCGACACCGACAACTTCACGGCGGAGGTGGCATGGCTCACCAAAGTCGCGGCCGCCTACAGTAAGCTCGGCACCGCGAGTTGAAGCTCCCGCCCGGTTTGCATCCCCCGTCAAACCGGGCGGGTGGCTCCCCCGTTGCCCCCCGTCTCCGCACGGGGCGGGACGGGCGGTCACCGCCCGGACTGGCCCGGCCCATCCCCCGAGGGCCGGGCCAGTCCGCTTTTCACCGGCTGCCAACCCACGAGCCCCCCGTGAGTCGAGTTAGCTGCCAGCTATCGGCGAGACCCAACGTTGGCGGAGTCCCGGCCAATTGTCAACTAACCGCTAATCTGTGAAACTGACGTATAGCCAAGGGCTATACCGAGGAGGTGACGGGAGGAAGGATCACCATGAACGAGACCGAGACCGGGGCCTGCGAACGGCCCCTGCTCGCAGTGCGCCTCGACGACCTCTTCAAGACCGTCCGCCCCAAGGGCAGACACTGGACCAACGCCGAGGTGGCGGAGGAGCTGAAGCGGGCCAATCCGGAACTCAAGGTCGGGGGCGTGTACCTGTCGCAGTTGCGGACGGGCAAGCGCTCCAACCCCTCGCCCGACCTCCTGGCGGCCCTCGCCCGTTTCTTCGGCGTCTCGGTCGCCTACTTCTTCGACGACAAAGTCGCCGAGTCCGTGCTCAGCCAGGTCGCCGCCATCGAGGCGCTGCGGCAGTCCGGGGTCCGCGCCGTGGCGATGCGGGCGGCGGGGATGAAGAAGGAGAACCTGGCGGCCATCACGGCCATCATGGACCAGTACCGGCAGTTGCAGGGCCTTCCCCCGGTCACCGACGCCGGCGAGCCCGGATGAAGGGCGTCTGGAAGGAGCGGGCCGCCGACCACGACCGCCGCAGCCGGCTCAGGAAGCTCCGGAAGGCCGGAGCCCGGCGGATCGCCGAACTCGGCCTCCCCGACACCACCGACGTGGCCGAGCTCTGCCGCCACCTCGGCGAGGTGCGCGGCCGCCCGATCATCCTGGTCCCGATGCAGATGCCCTCGTCGCACCCGTGCGGCATGTGGGTCGCCGCCCGCGACGAGGACCTGATCTTCTACGACGCCAACACGACCAGCGCGCATCAGGAGCACATCATCTTGCACGAGCTGGGTCACATCATCTGCTGCCACCGCGGGGCCGGCGGGCTGGACGAGGCGGCCGCCCGCCTCCTGTTCCCCGACCTCGACCCCGACATCGTGCGCGACATGCTCCTGCGCGCGACCTACGACGACGTCCAGGAGCAGGAGGCGGAGATCATCGCCTACCTGCTCTCCCAGCGGATGGGCGGCGGCGAGCAGCGCCACGGCCCGGCCCCGGACTCGGACGAGGACGGCCGCCCCGCCAAGAGCGACGCCACCCTCAGCCGGGTCGCACGCACCCTGATCTGAGGTGGCTTCACGTCCCGGCGGCCGCCACCTCCTCGGCCAGCAGGGCGACGGCCCGCCGGATGTCCTCCTCCCGGTGCGCGCTGGTGATGAAGAACCTCAGCCGCGACAGCCCCTCCTCCACGGCGGGGTGGAAGATGGGGTCGGCGACGACGCCCCGGTCGAAGAGGCCGCGCGCCACGCGCAGGGTCCGCGCCGAGTCCCCGAGGAGGCACGGCACGATCGGCGTGCCGGCGCTGGAGCCCGTCGCCAGGCCGGCCGAGGCGGCGAGCCCCAGGAAGAGCTCGGAGTTGCGTCTCAGCGCACGGACCCGGTCCGGCTCCGCGACGATCAGCTCCGTCGCGGCCAGCGCCGCGGCCGCGTTCGGCGGGGTCATGCCGACGCTGTAGACGAAGCCGGGGAGGGTGTGCCGCAGCCAGCGCACCATCCGGGCCGAGCCGCCGAGGTATCCGCCGCAGCCGGCGAAGGCCTTCGAGAGGGTGCCCATCCACAGGTCCACGTCGGAGCGGTCGACGCCGTAGAACTCCCCGACTCCACGGCCGCGTTCGCCCACGGTGCCGATGCTGTGCGCCTCGTCCACCATCAGCAGGGCGCCGTAGCGCTTCTTCAGCTCGATCACGGCGGGCAGGTCGACGAGGTCGCCGTCCATGCTGTACGCGCCCTCGACGGCGATCAGGACCCGCCGGAACCGGGACCGGTTGAGCCTCAGCATCTGCTCGAGCCGGCCCGTGTCGTTGTGGGCGAAGGGGCGCCGGGCCGCCCCGGACAGGGCACAGCCCTGGAGGATGCTGTCGTGGGCGAGGGCGTCGTGCACCACGAGGTCCCCCGGGCCGACGAGGTGGCCTATCGCGGTGACGTTGGTGGCGTGGCCGCTCACCAGCGTCAGGCAGTCCTCGACGCCGAGGAAGCCGGCCAGCGCCCGCTCCAGCCGGACGGTGAGGTCCCGTTCGCCGGACAGGACCCGGCTCGCCGAGACGGAGGTCCCGTACCGGTCGACGGCCTCGTGCACGGCCTCGTTGACCGCCGGGTGCCCGGAGATGCCGAGGTAGTTGTAGCTGCCGAAGGACAGGTACGGGCGGCCCCCGATCACCGTGGTGTCGGAGACGGTGCCCTCGTGGACGCGGAAGTACGGGGAGCCCGCACCGCGGGTGACCTCCTCCAGCCGCTCCTCGAAGCGGGTCACCTCGGGGAACGCGTCGACGCTCGCGGTGTCGGCGCCCCACCGAGGCGGCCCGGCCAGGGGAAACGATTCTTCGAGGGGTGCCGGCGCGGACTGCACCGGCGCGAGGCCCGGCGTCACGGCGTCCTCGCCGCCGGCCAGCGCGATCAGGCGGCCGATGGTGAGGCCGGGCGTGAACAGCTCCTCGGCCCGGAAGCCGGGGACGCGCCTGCCGATGTTCACCTCCAGTTCCTGGAGCATCAGGGAGTCGAAGCCCAGGTCCTCCACGAGCGTCATCCGCGGGCTCAGGTCGGTGAGCGGGAAGACGCCGGCCCGCGACACCTCTTCGAGCACGACGGCCGCGACCGGACCGCCGTCGGACGGGACCGCGGCAGCCGCCTCCGGCCGCCCCCACCCGTACGCGTCCCCGCGCGCGTCCGGGCCGGCGGCCTCCCGGGCCGACTCGTCCACGGCCCAGTGGCGGCGCGGCGCGAGCGGGCTCGGCGGCAGCGTGCACGGGGGGACGCGCTCCCCCCGCACCGCGCGCGGCTGCGCTCCGGGGTCGCCCGTACGGCCGGCTTCCACCTCCGCCGCCGCCCGGACCAGCTTCGCGACGGCGTCGTCGGCGTCCTCCACCACCACCGCGAGGCGTTCCCCGAGCGGCGCCCGGCGGGCCAGGGTGTCCGCCACCGCGGCCGGCTCCGGCCGGTCCTCGGCGATGGTCCGGGCCAGCTCCCGTGCGTACCGGGCCAGCCCGGACCGGTCGCGGGCGCTGAGCACCAGCACGTGCGGCCCCTCTCCCGCCGCGGCGGGGGCCGCTGCCGCGGCGTGCTCCTCCACCACCAGGTGCACCCCGGTCCCGCCGAACCCGAACGCGCTCACTCCGGCCCGCCGCGGCGCACCGGTCCGCGGCCACGAGACGGGCGCCGCGGGGACGGTCAGCCGTGCGGCGTCGAGGAGGGAGCCGTCGGCCGGCTCGAACTCCGGCTGGGGCGGCACCACTCCCCGGTGCACGGCCAGGACCGCCTTGATCAGTCCCGCCAGGCCGGCGGAGTTCAGCGAGTGCCCGACCACCGCCTTCACCGCGCCGAGGTAGGCGGGCCGGGCCCCTTCGCCGCGCAGTTCGCGCAGGACGTCGAGCTCGACGGGGTCGCCGACCGTGGTGCCGGTGCCGTGCGCCTCCAGGTAGTCCACCGCGTCCGGTGCCAGGCCCGCGTCCCGGTACGCCCGGCGCAGCGCGCGCAGCTGACCGGCCGCCTGGGGGTGCATGCCGCCCTGCACGGTGCCGTCGTTGGCCGTTCCCACGCCCCGGATCACCGCGTAGACGCGGTCGCCGGCCGCGAGGGCGTCGGATAGGGGCCGCAGCACCAGCACCCCGGCGCCCTCCCCCAGCACGAAGCCGTCGGCCTTGGCGCCGAAGGGCAGGCACCTGCCGCTGCGCGAGATGGCGCCGATCCGGCAGAGCCCCACCAGCAGGTCGGGGGTGAGCACCATCTGGGCGCCGCCCGCGAGCGCGATGCGGGAGCGGCCCGCGCGCAGGGCGTGCACGGCGTTGGCGACGGCCATGAGGCCGCCGGAGCAGGCCGAGTCCAGGGCGTAGCTCTCGCCGTGCAGGTCGAAGACCGAGCTGATCGTGTTGGGCCCCATGTTGAGCAGGAGCCCCGCGGCGGAGGTGCCGTGCAGTCCGTCGACCGCGCGGACCGTCTCCCGCCACCGCGGGTCGGCCGCCCGGGCCCCGAACTCGCCGCCGGCCAGCTGGCGCATCCGGAGCTGCATGGTGCTGAGCTGGCGGTAGCCGCTCTCGGTGAGCGCCGTGATCACCGAGGTCTCCTCGCGGTCGAAGCCGTCGGCCTCCCACCCCGCGTCCTGGACGGCCTCGCGGGCGAGGTCGATCAGCAGCCGGTGCTGGGGGTCCATCGCCCTCGCGCGCCGGGGCGGGATGCCGTAGTGGGCGGCGTCGAAGCGGTCCACGTCCGGCAGCAGCGCCATGGTGTCGGTGTACGCCGCCGAGGTGTCGCGGAAGTCGTCGCTCAGGAACGCCGCCCTGCGCCAGCGCTCGTCGGGTACGGCGGTGAACTGCGGCTGCGGGTCCGTCAGCAGCCGCCAGTACTGGTTCACGTCGCGGGCCCCGGGGAAGCGGCACGCCATCCCGACGACAGCGATGTCATCGCGCGTCACAGGGGTCATCCGGTGGCTGCCAGCCGCTCGCGCCACCAGGCCACGGTCACCTTCACCTGCTCGTCGACGGGGGTGGCCCGCACCGTGAACGCGGCTTCGTAGGCGCTCGCATCGACGACGAACGGCCGGTCGAACTGGTAGCGGATCTCCTTCAGTTCGCGCAGCAGCGGGGAGAAGAGGGATCCCACGCCGAGGACGGCCGGGGGCAGTCCGCGCACCGGGACCGGGGCGGTTCCCGCCTCGGCGGCGAGCCGGCGGGTCATCTCCCGCACGGACAGCGCCGGTCCGGTCGGCGCGTGCCAGGGCCGGCCCCAGGCCCGCTCCTCCCCCGCGACCTCCACCAGGGCCCGGGCCACATCGGGCAGGTAGGTCCAGCTGTGCGGGGCGTCCGGGTCGCCGAGGGTGGAGACCGGCTTGCCGCGCAGCAGCGGGGGCACCACCCGGGCGGCCAGGTGGCCGCCGTCGGTGACACCGGGTCCGAAGAAGTCCGAGGCCCGCACCTCGACGGCCTTGATGCGGCCCTGTGCGTGGAGGGCGTGCGCCCGCTCCCAGCCGGCCGCGCGCACCCGCCCCTTGGGGCCCGTCGCGGCGAGCGGCAGCTCCTCCGTCATGGGGGCGTCCACCGGGCCGTAGCCGTAGAGGTTGCCGAGCATGACCAGAACCGCCCCGGTGGCCTCGGCCGCGGCGCACACCGACGCGGTCAGCGGCGGCCATTGGGCCGCCCAGCGGTGGTAGGGCGGCGCCGCGCAGTGGTAGAGGGCGGCCGCGCCGCGCGCCACCTCGGTCAGCCGTTCGCCGTCCCTCGCGTCCAGTGCGACGTGTTCGATACCGGGCTCCGGGGCCCGGCCTGAGGCGGTGACGACCCTTACTGAATGGCCCCGTTCGACCAGCAGCCGCGCGGTGGCGGCCCCGGCGGGCCCAAAACCTATGACGACATGAGAGTTCACGGACGCACACTAGCGCGAGCGGTGTCCCCACCCCGCACGGTGCCCTTGGGTCGCACCGGTTCGTTTGGCCGGAACACGCCCTGGGAGCCGCGGCGTTCAGTCCGGCTTTGCGCTGCGGAACGCGCGCCGGTAGGTGTCGGGCGGCACCCCGACGATCCGTTTGAACTGGCGCCGCAGCGTCGTGGCCGTACCCATGCCGGTGGCGGCGGCGACCGCCTCGACGGTCTGGTCGCCGGACTCCAGCAGCTCCTGGGCGCGGCGGACGCGCTGGGTCAGCAGCCACTGCAGGGGGGTCTGCCCGACCGTCGCCCGGAACTGCCGTCCGAGGTGGCGCGGGCTGGTGTTGGCCCGGCGCGCCATGTCGGCCACGGTCAGGGGCCGGTCCAGCCGCTGCCGGGCCCAGGCGAGGACGTGGGAGAGGGTGTGGTCGCCCGTGACCGGCACGGGCGTGGCGGCGAACTGTGCCTGGCCGCCCGGCCGGTGCGGCTGCACGACGAGGCGGCGGGCGACGGCGTTGGCGACGCCGGCGCCGTGGTCGAGGTGGATCACGTGCAGGCAGAGGTCCAGGGCGGCGGCCTTGCCGGCGGCCGTGAGCACGCTGCCGTTGTCCGTGTACAGCACGTCCGGGTCGACCTCGGCCCGCGGATGGCGTGCGCTCAGCTCGGCGGCGTGGGCCCAGTGGGTGGTGGCCCGCCGGCCGTCCAGCAGGCCCGCCGCGCCGAGCACGAACGCCCCGGTGCACAGGGAGGCGACGCGGGCGCCCGAGGCGTGGGCGGCGCGTACGGCGTCCACCAGTTCCGCCGGCGGGGGTACGTCGATGTCCGCCAGCGCGGGCACGATCACCAGGTCGGCGCCGACCGCGCGCTCCAGGCCGTGGTCGGGCTCGACCGTGAAGGGACCGGCCCGTACCGGCCCCGGCCCGCACAGCAGTACGTCGTACCAGCCCCGCACCGCCTCCCGCGGGGGGTTTCCGAAGATCTCGTGGGCCACGGCCAGCTCGAAGTGCAGCAGGTGACCGGCGGTCAGCAACGCGACGGTGGTCATGTCCGAAAGTGTACGGGCGGTGTCGTTCCGGACGCTCACGAACGGCCTCCGCCCGCGGCCACACTGGGCTCACCAGCACATCGAGAGCGGGGAAGACATGAGCAAGGACACTGCGGTCCTGGTGTACGGGGCGACCGGGCACACCGGCCGTTTCGTCGTCGCCGAACTGCGCCGGCGCGGCTTCGTACCGGTCGTCTCGGGCCGGGACGCGGCGCGGCTGGAGGCGCTCGCGGCGCGCTGGGGGGACGTGGTGGTGCGACCGGCGGTGGTGGACGACCCGGCCGCGCTGGACCGGGCCCTCGCGGGGACGGCCGCCGTCGTCAACTGCGCCGGTCCGTTCGCCGTGACGGCGGGACCGGTCGTGGAGGCCGCCCTGCGCGCGGGGATCCCGTACCTGGACGTCGCGGCGGAGATCGAGGCGAACGCGGCGATGTTCACGCAGTACGCCCGGGCGGCGCGGGAGGCCGGTACGCCGGTGGTGCCGGCGATGGCGTTCTTCGGCGGGCTGGGCGACCTGCTGGTCACCGCCGCGCTGGGCGGGCGGACCTCGGCGGACGTGGCGCACGTCGCGTACGGGCTGAGCAGCTGGCACCCCACGGCGGGCACGCGGGCCGCCGGGGCGGTGTCCCACGAGCGGCGCGGCGGCCGCCGGGTGCGCTTCGCGGACGGCGCGCTGCGCTACCACGACGAGGAGCCGGCGCTGCAGGAGTGGCACTTCCCGGAGCCGCTGGGGCGGCGCGAGGTGATCGCGGAGTTCACGATGGCCGACGTCGTGACCGTGCCGAGCCACCTGGCCGTGCCCGAGGTCCGGACCTACATGGCCGTGGAGGCCGCGCGGGACCTGGCCGGGGCGGACACCCCGGCGCCGGAGGCGGCCGACGCGCTGGGGCGCTCGGACCAGACGTTCGTGGTGGACGTCGTGGTCGGCGCGCAGGGGGGCGAGCGACGCGCCACCGCCCGCGGCCGGGACATCTACGCGGTGACGGCGCCGCTGGTGGCCGAGGCCCTCGAACGGGTCCTGACCGGGCGGACGCGCACGACGGGTGTGGCCTCCGCGGGCGCGCTGTTCGACGCGGCCGACTTCCTCGGGGCACTGGCCCCACACGTGTCGGTGGAGATCCCGCACTGATCCCCGACGGGTACCCGGCGGCCCCCGCGGGAACCGGCCGTCACACGGATCAGGAATCGAGAAGCGCCGGGGGCCCACCCCGCATAGCGTGGCGGCCTACGGTGCCGGATCGAACGACGGAGACACGAAGAGCATGCCCAAAGGGACGGACACGCGGCCGCCCGCGCCGCACATCGCCGACAGCCACGGGCTCATCCGCGTCCACGGCGCACGGGTGAACAACCTCAAGGACGTCAGCATCGAGATCCCCAAGCGCCGGCTGACGGTCTTCACCGGCGTCTCGGGGTCGGGCAAGAGCTCGCTGGTGTTCGACACGATCGCCGCGGAGTCCCAGCGGATGATCAACGAGACCTACAGCGCCTTCGTGCAGGGCTTCATGCCCACGCAGGCGCGGCCCGACGCCGACGTACTGGAGGGCCTGACGACGGCGATCATCGTCGACCAGCAGCGGATGGGCGCCGACCCGCGCTCCACCGTCGGCACCGCCACCGACGCCAACGCGATGCTGCGCATCCTCTTCAGCCGCCTCGGCGAGCCCCACATCGGTCCGCCCGGCGCCTACGCCTTCAACGTCCCCTCGGTCCGGGCGAGCGGGGCGATCACCGTCGAGAAGGGTTCCAAGAAGACGGTGAAGGCGACCTTCAACCGCACGGGCGGCATGTGTCCGCGCTGCGAGGGCCGCGGCTCCGTATCCGACATCGACCTCACCCAGCTCTACGACGACTCCAAGTCCCTCAACGAGGGTGCGCTCACCATCCCCGGCTACAGCATGGACGGCTGGTACGGCCGGATCTTCGGCGGCTGCGGCTTCTTCGACCCGGACAAGCCGATCCGCGAGTTCACCGAGAGGGAGCTGGCCGACCTCCTGCACAAGGAGCCGACCAAGATCAAGGTCGACGGCGTCAACCTCACCTACGAGGGACTGATCCCGAAGATCCAGAAGTCGATGCTGTCCAAGGACGTCGACGCGCTCCAGCCGCACATCCGGGCCTTCGTGGAACGGGCGACGACCTCCGCCACCTGTCCGGAGTGCGCGGGGACCCGGCTCACCGCCGAAGCCCGGTCGTCGAAGATCGGGCGGATCAGCATCGCCGACGCCTGCGCCCTGCAGATCAGCGACCTGGCCGCATGGGTCCGCGGCCTGGACGAGCCCTCGGTGGCGCCGCTGCTCGACAAGCTCCGGCACACCCTGGACTCCTTCGTGGAGATCGGGCTGGGCTACCTCGCGCTCGACCGCCCGGCGGGCACGCTGTCCGGCGGCGAGGCGCAGCGCGTCAAGATGATCCGCCACCTCGGCTCCTCGCTCACCGACGTCACCTACGTCTTCGACGAGCCCACCACGGGCCTGCACCCCCACGACATCCAGCGGATGAACGGCCTGCTGCTGCGGTTGCGGGACAAGGGCAACACCGTGCTCGTCGTGGAGCACAAGCCGCAGACGATCGCGATCGCCGACCACGTCGTGGACCTCGGCCCCGGGGCGGGCACGGCCGGCGGCATCGTCTGCTTCGAGGGCACCGTGGAGGAGCTGCGCGCCGCGGGCACCGTCACCGGCCGCCACCTCGGCGACCGCACCGGCCTGAAGAAGACCGTACGGACGCCCTCCGGCGCCCTGGAGATCCGCGGGGCGGACACGCACAACCTGCGCGGGGTCGACGTGGACGTCCCGCTCGGGGTGCTGGTGGTGGTCACCGGTGTCGCCGGCTCCGGCAAGAGCTCGCTCGTGTACGGGTCGATCCCCGCGGAGGAAGGCGTGGTCCGCGTCGACCAGGGCGCCATCCGCGGGTCCCGGCGGAGCAACCCGGCGACGTACACGGGACTGCTCGACCCGATCCGTTCGGCGTTCGCCAAGGCCAACGGCGTGAAGCCGGCCCTGTTCAGCGCCAATTCGGAGGGGGCCTGCCCGGGCTGCAACGGCGCCGGGGTCGTCTTCACGGACCTGGGCATGATGGCGGGCGTCTCCAGCACGTGCGAGGACTGCGAGGGCAAGCGCTACCAGGCGGCCGTGCTCGACTACCGCCTCGCGGGCCGCGACATCAGCGAGGTGCTGGCGATGCCGGTGCGCGAGGCCGAGGAGTTCTTCGGGTCCGGCGAGGCGCGCCTGCCGGCCGCGCACCGCATCCTCGGCCGGCTCTCCGACGTCGGACTGGGCTACCTGACCCTCGGCCAGCCGCTCACCACGCTGTCCGGCGGCGAGCGGCAGCGGCTGAAGCTGGCCACCCACATGGCCGACAAGGGCGGGATCTACGTCCTGGACGAGCCGACCACCGGCCTGCACCTGGCCGACGTCGAGCAGCTGCTCGGCCTGCTGGACCGGCTGGTCGACTCCGGCAAGTCGGTCATCGTCGTCGAACACCACCCGGCGGTCATGGCCCACGCCGACTGGATCATCGACCTCGGGCCGGGCGCCGGCCACGACGGCGGCCGGATCGTCTTCGAGGGCACGCCCGCCGCCCTCGTCGCCGCCGGGTCCACGCTCACCGCCGAGCACCTCGCGGCCTACACCGGCGCGTGACGCTCCTCCGAGACGGCACAGGGGCCGTCCGGTCCCCGGTATCCCCACACCGGGCGGCCGGACGGCCCCTGCTGTGCGACGGAAACGGCGCGCACTCCCGGCGCCCCGGTCCGTACCCCCACGGTGGGACCGTGCTCCGGTCGGCGTGCCGCCGGCCGTCGTCCGGCTCCGTCGCATCACCAGTCTGTGCCCGGCCGACTCCCCAGGGGGTACTTCCTGACGTGCCCCTTGCACATGCAGACCGATCTTTGACGTTCCCTTGACGTACGCCGTTCAGCGCCAGTCGTCCCAGGGCGGGTCCTCGTCCAGGTCGTACGGCGGCTCCTCGTCGTACGGCGGTGCCTGCTCGGGCAGGGGCGGGGGCCCGGCCACACCGGTGGCGGTCGCGGTCGCGGTCGCGCCCGCGGTGGCGGTGGCCGTCGCGGTGGCCGAGCAGTCGGCCAGGGCCTCCAGGAGGCCCTCGCCGTACTTGGTGAGCTTGGCCTCGCCGACCCCTCCGATGCCGGCCAGCTCCTCGACCGTGCCGGGCAGGCGCGTCGCGATCTCCCGCAGCGTGGCGTCGTGGAAGACGACGTACGCCGGGACGCCCTGCTCGCGCGCCGTCGCGGCCCGCCAGGCGCGCAGGGCCTCGAAGACCGGTACCGCGGCCGCCGGCAGGTCGACCGGCACTCGGGCGCCCTTGCCGGAGCGCGAACCGGACTCCTTGCGGGCCGGGGCGGCCGGCGCCTTCTCCTTGCGCATCTGGACGGTGCGGCGCCCGCCCAGCACCTCGCCGCTGGCGTCCGTGAGGACGAGGGTGCCGTAGTCGCCCTCCACCGCCAGCAGTCCGAGCGCCAGCAGCTGGCGTACGACGCCGCGCCACTCCGCGGTGCTCAGGTCCGCGCCGACGCCGAACACCGACAGCCCGTCGTGGTCGAACTGGATGACCTTGGCCGTCTTCTTGCCCTGGAGGATGTCGATGATCTGGCCGGCGCCGAACTTCTGGCGCCGTTCCCGCGCCAGCCGCCACACCGTGGACAACAGCTTCTGCGCCGCGACCGTCCCGTCCCAGGACTCGGCCGGCGTCAGGCAGGTGTCGCAGTTGCCGCAGGGCTCGCCGGACTGCCCGAAGTAGGCGAGCAGCCGCACCCGCCGGCAGTCGACGGTCTCGCACAGCGCCAGCATCGCGTCCAGGTGGGCGGCCAGGGAGCGGCGGTGCGCCTCGTCGCCCTCGGAGCCGTCGATGAGCTTGCGCTGCTGGACCACGTCCTGGAGGCCGTACGCCAGCCAGGCGGTGGCCGGCTCGCCGTCGCGGCCGGCCCGGCCGGTCTCCTGGTAGTAGCCCTCGACGGACTTCGGCAGGTCCAGGTGGGCCACGAAGCGCACGTCCGGCTTGTCGATGCCCATGCCGAAGGCGATCGTGGCCACCACCACGACCCCGTCCTCCCGCAGGAAGCGCGCCTGGTTCGCCGCGCGCGTACGCGCGTCCATGCCGGCGTGGTAGGCGACGGCGTCGATGCCCTGCTCCACCAGGAAGGCGGCGGTCTTCTCCACCGAGGCCCGCGAGAGGCAGTAGACGACGCCGGCGTCCCCGTCGTGCTCGGTCCTGATCAGCTCCAGCAGCTGCTTGAGCGGGTTGTTCTTGGGGACGATGCGGTACTGGATGTTCGGCCGGTCGAAACTGGCGACGAAGTGCCGGGCGTCCCGCAGGCCCAGGCGGGAGGCGATCTCGGCGTGGGTGGTCTCGGTGGCGGTCGCCGTCAGGGCGATCCTCGGCACCTTCGGCCAGCGCTCGTGCAGCATCGACAGGGCGAGGTAGTCGGGCCGGAAGTCGTGGCCCCACTGGGCGACGCAGTGCGCCTCGTCGATCGCGAACAGGGACACCTTGCCCCGGTCGAGCAGCCGCTGCGTGCCCTCCGAGCGCAGCCGCTCGGGGGCCAGGTAGAGCAGGTCCAGCCCGTCGTCGAGGAAGGCCTGCTCGACGGCCTGGCGCTCGTACGGGTCCTGCGTGGAGTTCAGGAACCCGGCCCGCACCCCGAGGGCGGTGAGGGCGTCCACCTGGTCCTGCATCAGCGCGATCAGCGGCGAGATGACGATGCCGGTGCCTTCTCTGACGAGCGCCGGGATCTGGTAGCAGAGCGACTTTCCGCCGCCGGTCGGCATCAGCACGAGGGCGTCGCCGCCCCCGGCGACCTGCTCGATGATCTCCTGCTGCTCGCCGCGGAAGGAGTTGTATCCGAATACGCGGTGGAGCACCTGCAGGGAGTCGGAGATCTCGGGGGAAGCGTCCGGAAGGGCCATTCGAGAAGCCTAGCGGCCCGCACCGACACCTCCGCCCGGGACGGCGGCAGCCCGTCGGCTACCCGGCGGCGGGCCCCAGCCGCCACAGCGGCGCCGCCGCGCGGTCGCCCAGGGCCGCGAACAGGGCACGGGCCTCCCCGGCGCTCAGGGCGAGCTCCTCGACGATCCTGCGCGTGGTGACGTACGCGAGCCCCTCCGCCCGCGCCGCCCGCTCCCAGGCGGCGAAACCGGCCCGGACCTCTTCGGGGCGGCGGTCCGGGCGGGGGGCGGTCGGGGCGGCGGGCAGGGCCGCCGCGCGGTGGCGTTCGCGCTCGATCTCCGAGAAGCCGCACACGGCGCGGGAGGCCTCCTCGGCTTCCTCCAGGCCGGTGGTGCCGGCCAGCGCCCTGGCCAGGGGGCTGAGCGCGAGGACACGGTCGAGGGTGAGCCTGTGGAGGCCGGCGGCCGGGGCGTCCAGGTGGACGGGCTGCGGCGCGTCGCGGGTGCCGCAGACCCCGCGCACCCCGCGGGCGGCGGCGACCAGCAGGGCTCCGGCCTCGGACGGGTGCCAGCCGAAGACCCCGGACACGACGCCGGTGTGCGCGGCGTCCAGGGTGAACAGGGGGTCGCCGAGCCTCGGCAGCAGGGCGGTCAGGGGCACCTCGTTGTCCAGCCCGGGCCCGGCCACGTACACGGTGGCGGGCAGTCCCGTGGCCGCGACGGCGGCGACGGCGAGGGCGTCGCCCAGCGGGCTGCGCAGGGTGGGCTCGTCCCCGCGGGCCACGATGTCGCCGCCCACGTCGACGAGGTCGATCCGGTCGGCCCGGCACCAGCGGGCGGCCGCGGCGATCTGGCGGGCCAGGCCGAGCGTGCCGCCGTAGGGGTCCAGCAGCCCGAGCCGCGGCCGCAGTTCGCCGGACAGGCGCGGCAGCAGCGAGCCGGCCGGGGCGACGGGCCGGGTCGCGGGGGTGACCAGGGCGAGGTCCGGCGCGGCCGGCTCCGTGCCGTGGAAGTCGGTGGCCCGCCGGGGTCCCGGGACCGGGTCGACGACCAGCCGCTCCCACGCGTAGGTCAGGACGAGCGCCGGGGTGTCCGCGCCGTACAGGGCGGCGTGGACCATGGCCGCCGTGATCGCGTCGCCGCCGCCGCCCGCGGCGATGAGGAGTCTCCTCGTGTTCTTCGTGTTCTCCATGCCGGACACGGATACCCCAGTGCGCCCCGCCGCCGCGAACCAGCCATCCGTACAGAAGGGGGCGAACCGGTACGGAATCAACTCTTCCGCAAAAAAGTACATATGAACCTCTACACGCCGGAACCCATCTCATGGGAATTGCACTACGGAAATCGGACCGGGCACGACCCTAAGGTGACGCCTTGTCACGAAGGGTGACGCGTCGCCCGTTTCCTGAGAGAGGGTCAATTCCCCTGATGAACGCGCCTGTTCTGCTTCCGACGCCGACCGTTCCCGGCACCGCTCCCGGCACGGACCCGGAAACGCCGTACGAGCAGTACGTGTACGCCTACCCGCACCAGAAGGCCTACCGCCTCCTGGAGGACGGCCCGCTGCTGAGCGAGCTGTGGTCCGGGGAACGCCTCGACGCGCTCTCCCTCTACGTGCACATCCCCTTCTGCGAGATGCGCTGCGGCTTCTGCAACCTCTTCACCCGCACCGGCGCCCCCGAGGAGGTCACCCGCGACTTCCTCGGGACCCTGGAGCGGCAGGCCCGCGTGACCCGCGAGGCGCTGGAGGCCAAGGGCGAGCCGATCCGGTTCACCCTCGCCGCGTTCGGCGGCGGCACCCCGACCTACCTGACCGCGGACGAGCTCACCCGCCTGTGCGACATCAGCGAGAACATCATGGGGGCCGACCTCAAGGCCGCCTCCTGGTCGGTGGAGACCTCACCCGCGACGGCCACCGCCGACCGGATCGCCGTACTCGCCGAACGCGGCGCGACCCGGCTGAGCATCGGCGTGCAGAGCTTCATCGACGAGGAGGCCCGCGCGGCGGTACGGCCCCAGAAGCGCGCGGAGGTGGAGGCCTCGCTCGCCCGCCTCAAGGAGGCGGACTTCCCCATCCTCAACATCGACCTCATCTACGGCATCGACGGCCAGACCGAGCGCACCTTCAAGGTCTCGCTGGACGCGGCCCTCGCCTGGGAGCCGGAGGAGGTCTACCTCTACCCGCTGTACGTGCGCCCGCTGACCGGCCTGATCACCCGCCACGCGAAGACGCTCGAAGAGTGGAACGACCAGCGGCTGCGGCTGTACCGCTACGGCCGCGACCACCTGCTCTCCGCCGGGTACGAGCAGACCTCCATGCGGGTCTTCCGCCGGACCGGCACGGCCGCCGTCGAGGACACCGACGGCAGCAGCATCAGCGAGTACAACCAGCAGGCCGGCATGGTCGGCCTGGGCGTCGGCGCCCGCTCCTTCACCACCGACCTGCACTACACCACCGACTACGCGGTCGCGGTGCCCGAGGTCCGGCGCATCATCGACGACTACATCGCCACCCCCACCGACCGGTTCCGGCGCGCGCAGTGGGCCTTCCGGATGGACGGGGGCGAGCGGCGCCGGATGTACGTGCTCCAGCACCTGCTGGAGTCCACGGGCCTGCACACCGCCGCCTACGAGCAGCAGTTCGCGACGCGCTTCGAGGACGACTTCGGACCGCAGCTCGACTCCCTGCTGAAGCGGAACTGGCTGCGGGAGAAGGGCGGCACCCTGGCGCTGACCCCGGACGGCATGGCGTGGGCGGACGCGATAGGCCCGATGTTCTTCTCGGACCGCGTCCGCACCCGGATGAGCACCTACCAGGACCGCTAGGCCGTCTCCGGTCCGGAAGAGACGGCCTGGACCGCGCGCGGTTCCGGCTCCGGTCCGGCCGGGCGCGGCCGGCCGGCGCGGCGCCGCTCCGGCAGGGACACCCGGTCCAGCCCGCGCACCCGGGGCGCCGCGCCCGCCGCCCCC
>NZ_JBEZKZ010000049.1:0-54303 GCF_040651895.1 Streptomyces sp. NPDC048352 | reverse complement strand
CCGCCGAGCCGCCCGAAGACCGTGCCGGCGCCCTCACCGCCGCGCCCGTCGTAGAAGTCGCGGTAGTAGAACTCCAGCCCCTCGACGGTCAGCCGCCTGGACGGTGACCTTCGCCGGGTCGCCGGCATCGAGGCAGACCCCGTTCAGGCCGGTGAGGCGGCCGTCGCCGCGCAGGGTCCAGCGCTGGTTGGGGCCGCCGTGGCAGGAGTAGAGGGTGGGGGCCGTGCCCGGGGCGGTGGCGCTGTGCGGGAGGTCCAGGCAGCGCGCGGAGGCCGCGTTGACGAGGGTGGCGTCGGCGGGGAGCGGCGTCGGGCGGCCGGTGAGGGTGAGTTCGGCGGCGCTGGTCCAGGGGCCGCGGCCGCCGGCTTCGGTCAGGGCCCGCAGTCTCAGGTAGCGGCCGGTCCTGGGGGCGAGGGCGACGCTCTTGGCCGCCGGGGTGTCGGCGAAGGTGCCGGTGGCGGCCGGGGTGCCCCAGTCGCTGGTGGTGTCGGAGACGTAGACCTCGTAGTCGCCGATCCGGCCGTTGACCCCGCCGTCCTGGCGGGGCAGGTAGCCGAGGCCGTCGACGGTGTAACGGGCGCCGAGGTCGATGCGGATCTCGTGCGGGAGGGCCGCCGGCTTGCCGGAGGACCAGGCGGTGTGCCACAGCGTGGCGGGGTCGCCGTCGAAGGCGTTGCGTGCCGCGCCGTTCTCGGCGGCGGTCTCCTCGCTGTCGGCGGAGACCAGGGTCCAGGCCGCCTGCGGGACGGGCGGGGAGGTGACGGGGACGGGGTCGGCCGCCGGGACGGAGGTGCCGGCGGCGGTGACGCGGAACGCGCCCGTCTTGGTACCGGTCTTGACCCACAGGACGCCGGCGCGGTCGGCCGGGTCGTGGAACCATCCGGTGGCGGCGGAGTCGTACGCGCTCTTGTCGGCCAGGCGGGGCAGCGCGGCGCCGTCCACCGTGAGGGTGGTGGGAGCGGACGCCACGTGGAGGGTGAACTCGTACGCGCGTGAGGCGGGTTGGCCGGCGTAGCCGCCGGTGGGGGCGCCGACGGAGACGGTGACCGTACCGGAGCCGGCGGCCGGGGCGGTGACGTCGACGCGCTGGCGGGCGTAGGCCCCGGTCTGGTACGCGCGGGTGCGGCCGTCGTCCTCGTACAGGCTGAAGGCGGAGGTGCCGCGCGGGTGGATGTCGTACGTGAGGGTGGAGAGCGGCTTCTCACCGGAGTGGTTCATCTGCGGCCACATCGGCACGATCGCCCCGCCCTTGACGAAGAGCGGCAGGGTGTCGAGGGGCGCCCGGTAGCCGTTCAGCCAGCCCGGGCCGGCGTACGTCTTGCCGGTCCAGTAGTCCGTCCAGGTACCGGCGGGCAGGTAGATGCCGTCGCGGACGGAGGTGTCGGAGACAACCGGCGCGACGAGGAAGGAGTCCCCGGCCATGAACTGGCCGCTGGTGAGGTTGCCGCGGGCCACCGGGTCGTCGGGGTATTCCAGGACCATCGCACGGGTGCTGGGGACGCCGCTCTCGTGGGCGGTGCGGCTCATCGTGTACAGGTAGGGCATCAGCCGCATCTTGAGCTGGAGGTACTTGCGGTTGACGGAGAGGTAGGGCTCGGCGAAGCGCCAGGGCTGCTTGTCCTGGTAGCCGGCCGACGGGTTGACGGCGCCCCAGCCGGACATCGTCATGAAGGCGGGGGTGAAGGCCTTCCACTGGAGGTCGCGGGCGTACGTCTTCGGGCTGCCGCCGAAGATGCCGTCGACGTCCCCGGAGGCGTAGTTGAGGCCCGAGAGGCCTGCGCCGGCGATGGCGGGGACGTGCCAGCGCATGTCGTCCCAGGTGCCGTAGGTGTCACCGGTCCAGACGACGGCGTTGCGCTGGGTGCCGGCCCAGCCGTCGACGGTCCACACGAAGCGGCGGGCGTCGGAGTTCTTCTCGATGCCGTCGACGGCCTGCTGGACCCCGTTGAAGGCGTACTTGTAGCCCCTGCCGATCCAGGCCACGTCGGTCTTCACCGCGCGGGTCCCGGCGGTGCCCACTTCGGCGGCGATGTCGGTGAGGCCGGTGGAGGTCCACAGGCCCGTCTGGAAGCCCTTGGCCTTGAGGGCGTCGACCGTCGACTTCAGGGGTGCGGTGTAGCCGCAGCCGTAGCCGTCGTTGGGCAGGAACCAGCCCGAGGGCATGTCGGTGGCGCGGGCGTCGGCGGCGTAGCCGGCCACGTCGGGGGTGGTCTGGTGGCGCGGGCGGTCGTGGTCGCCCTGGTAGGCGGGGTTGGAGGCGTTGAAGCAGTCGGCGTTGCCGAGTTCGAAGCCCCACATCGGCGCCATGAAGGGTTTGCCGCTGACGTCCGTGTAGGCGTCGAGGACGGACTTGAGGGAGTCGCCCGTGAAGTACCAGGCGTCGAAGCGGGTCTCGTCGTGGGTGAGGGCGGTGGGGGCGGTGAAGGCGTAGGAGCCCGGGGCCCAGGTGTTGCGCATGACGCCGTAGTCGTTGGTGGACATGTAGAAGGGGGCGGGGCTGGCGTTGTCGTTCTCGCGCCACTTGTTGTCGACGGCCACCGGGACGGTCTTGCCGCGCAGCGCCCATTCGCCGAGGCGCAGGCCGGTGCCGTAGAACTGCTCGTCGGCGCCGCGCGCCAGGTACTGGGTGGTCTTGCCGCCGCCCCAGCTGGTGGGCTGCGCCTCCTGCCAGACGGGGGTGGTGTCGTCGGCGCGGTAGACGGAGAACTGCAGGGGCGACTTGTTGACCCGGATGGAGAGGGCCCCGGTGGTGATGCGGAAGTAGCCGCCGGCGTCGGTGTAGCCGGCGTTGACCGGGCCGAAGTCGGTGGTGGCGGCGAGGGCGGAGCCGGCGGGGTCGTCGGTGAAGGACCCGTCGGGAGAGAGCCAGAGGCGGAAGATGTCGGCGCGGGCGACGACGACGCGGGCCTTGGCGCCGCTGGAGGTGCTGACGGTGAAGGTGCCGCCCGACTGGGACAGACCGGTGACGCTCCCGGCGGTGGCGGCCGGTCCGGCGGCGGGCCCGGCCGCGGCGGTGCGGGCGGTGGCGGGCGGTCCGGCGGCTGCCGGTCCGGCGGCGGCGCGGGCGGTGGCGGGGCCCGCCGCGGCGAGGCCGGCGGCGCGGGCGGTGGCGGGGCCCGCCGCGGCGAGGCCGGCGGCCGCGAGCGCGGCGGCGAGCAGGGCCGCGAGGCGGGTCCGGTGGCGGCCGGGGCGGCCGCGGCGGCGGTGCTCGGGTGGGGGGTCGTGCCGGTGGCGCCTCGGGGACAGTCTCATCGCGCTCATGGGCAGCTCCTCGTGCGGTCCGGATCGCGGACACACCGCCTTGGCATGCACCGGGCAAGATAGCGGACGGAAGCCGGTCATTTGAAGGAACCTGCTTGAAGTAGTCCGGTACCGAGCACTTTTGCGCACGCGACTACGGGGCGCGCCATGAGCGGGGGGTGGCGAGCGGCCCTGTGCGCGCGGGCCGGTGCCCGTACGGCGGCGGGTGCGCCCGCGGCAACGACGCGGGCGCCTAGCCGTCAGGCGGGCTGGACGGCGATGGTGCAGAGGCGCTTGGTGGCCCGGGTCAGGGCTACGTACAAGTCCCTTTCCCCGCCGGGGCGGGCCGCGATGATTTCCTCGGGGTTCACGACGACGACCCCGTCGAATTCCAGGCCGCGCGCTTCGGACGCCGGCACGATGCGGGCGTGCCGAGCGATGCCCCGGGCCCTCAGCTCGCTCACCCTGGTGTCCGCGCAGACCACGCCCAGGAGTTCGCCCGGGTGTGCGGTGCTCTGGGCGCGGAGTTCCCGCACGACGGCGGCGACCAACCCGTCCGCAGGTGTGGTCAGGGTGCGGGGGCTCTCCCTGCTCCGCAGCGACCGGGTGGGCTTCTGGTCGGGAGCGATCCGCGCGAGCAGCTCCCGGACGCTCTCCAGGATCTCCTGCGTGGTGCGGTAGCTGACGGTCAGGTCGTGCAGTCTGAACCGCGGTCCGACGTGCGGGCTCAGCGCCTCCTTCCAGTCGCGTGCCGTCGCGACGGGGCCCGCCTGGGCGAAGTCGCCCACCAGCGTCATCGCCCTTGCGGGGCAGCGGCGGAGGATCATCCGCCACTGCATGGCGGTCAGTTCCTGCGCCTCGTCGACGACGACGTGCCCGTACGTCCGCTCCGGGGGCCCGTCGACCAGGTTTGCCGCCTCGTCCAGCAACGGCACGTCGGCATCGGTCCACGGGGCGTCCGGACCGCGCAACAGGAGGGACCGCTCCTGCGCGGTCAGGCGGGGAAGGCGCTCGGCGAGCGCGCCGGCGTCCGTCAGGAGCGCCTTCACGAGGTCACCGGGTACCAGCCGCGGCCACAACGCCTCGACCGTCCGGTCGACGCCGTCGTCGTCGAGGAGGTCGGCTCGGATGGCGTCCAGGTCCAGCTCGTGGACCGGACCCGGGTCGGCCGCACCCTCGGCACGGCGCTGGGCGACTCCGGTGAACCGGTCGAGGTCGATGCCCGTCATCGCTTCGGCATCGGCGTCGATCTGCTCCAGGAGGTCGCCCATGTCCCGTTGCAGCGCGTCGGTGACGGCGTCGACCAAGAGCTCCCTGAACACCTGGCGCGCGGGGTTGTGCCCGGGCGCGGCCGCCACGGCGGCGTCGCGTGCCGCGGCGACCTCCTCGCCGGACAGGTGGACCCGTTCCTGTCCGACCCGCACGGTGAAGTCGCCGGCGGGGGCTTGGCGGGCGCGCAGCAGACCGGCCAAGGCGTCGGCGAGGTCGCAACCGCCCTTGAGGCGCGCCGTGTCGAACGGGTCCGCCGTGTCCGTGGGCACTCCGGCCAGTTCCCGGCAGGTCGCCAGAACGACGTCGTTCTCTCCGAGCGAGGGAAGGACCTGGGAGATGTAGTCGAGGAACCGGGCGTTCGGGCCGACCACCAGGACACCCTCCTCCGCGGCGCGCGGGAACGCGTACAGGACATAGGCCGCCCGGTGCAGGGCGACCACCGTCTTGCCGGTGCCGGGCCCGCCCTGCACGACGGTCACCCCGCGGTGGGGGGAGCGGACGATCTCGTCCTGCTCGGCCTGCAACGTCGCGACGGCCGCGTGCATCGTGCCCGTACGCCGCGCCGACAGGGCCTCGGTCAACGGGCCGTCCCCGACGACGTCTTCGTCGGTGGGGGCGGTCCCGTCCAGCAGTTCGTCGCTCACCGAGACGACCGTGCGCTCCTCGAGGCGCAGGTGCCGGCGCCGCCGCAGGTTCATGGGGTGGACGGGTGTCGCCTCGTAGAAGGGCCGCGCCGCGTTCGCGCGCCAGTCCACGAGCAGCGGCAGGTCGTCGTCCTCCGTGTGCAGTCCGATCCGCCCGATGCGCAGGGCCGTGCCGTCCGTCCGGTCGATGCGCCCGAAGACCAGCCCCTTTTCGGCGCCCTCCAGCCGGCCGATTTCCTTCGCCAGACGCTCGGCGGCGATGTCCCTCTCGTATACCTCGCCGGCGCTTTCCGCCGGAGCCTTCAGCACACTTTCCCGACGGGCTCGCGCCTCGGAAAGCCTCTCGGTGAGCAACTCGTATAAGGAGGACACATAATCCCGCTCCAATGCCACGGCACGCACAGCGGGATCATTCATTTTCGACAACAGGGGGCTCCTTCGATTCGAGCCACACCATACGATCAAAGCCATCTGAAGGTAAGTCTTGACTTACCTGACCAGCCATGGCCCTGGGACCGAATCCACGACGGCCGGCGGCCTGGCATACCCGCATTCCACCGTTCTGCATATCAAGGATGTGCGCTCTGGCCACCCGCATGCCTTAATGACGAGCCCACGCGGGATATCGGCGATGTTCCGCCACTCTCGGGGGAAATGGGGGACGAGGTATCGGCGGCACTCGCCGGTGTGACGGCAGAGACCCAGAGGTTCCCCACCTCGCGCTTTCCCGGCGGTCGGCAGGATAGGAAGGTGGGCCGCATCCCGGGCTCATGGAGCCTCGGGCTGGTGGTCAACGTGCAGCGGGTTGCCGATTTCAGGAACCGACACTTCCTCGCCTTCGTCGGCATAGCCGCAACACTGGTCGGCTACCGCCGATTGGCGTCCCTGCTCACGGCCTGAGCCGGTCCCGCTGCACGTCGAAGCAGACCAGCCCCATGGACTCAGCAACGGCTGCCGCGTAGGCCGACGCCTCCTCTGCCATGCTCCACCGCATCGGGAAGTAGATCAGCGGCCCACTGGCCTCGCCGATCAGCGGGCCGGTCGACCATGGCGACATGTCCTCCTCGTCTTCCGTAATGTCGCACCACCGCTCCAGCAGCGCGGCGACGTAGGCCGCGATCCCTTCGGACGGAGACTCATCCACCTCGCCGTCGATGTAGCGGTCGTACAGGTCGTTGGAGATCCGGCCGGCGGACTTGTCATCCGCCGGTCTCTCACCTTCCCAGACAGCCAGGTCGTAACTCATGCCCGGAGGCTCCCACACCCCACTGACATCCCGCCGAGTCGGTGAGCCAAACAAAACGCGATTCAAAGGAGCGTTTTGCTGTGGGAAAGGTGTCTGGAGGCTAGCGGGCCGAGCGACGAAGGAAGGCCTGAACATCGGCCGTTCACCCGAGCGCGACCTTGGCCGGATCATGCACGCAGTCCTCTCGAGCGGACTTCGGCTGGCTCATGAAACACCGCCGGCTGGGCCCGCGGCTGCTAGGCCGTCTCTTCCGGATCTTGCAGGTCAGGCAGGATGCAAGAGGACGGCCCAAGCTGGGTTCCTGTCGATGGGGTGCCGTAGCGTCGGCAGCATGATCTCCGAGCCGACGAGCCAGGCCGAGGGCCCCTACGATGCAGCCTTCCTGCCGCGGCTGCGCATGTCCTTCCGGGCTGCACCCGGGCCGGTCACGGACCCGGTGTCGAAGTTCGGCGGACAGCCGGTCTGGCTGGACGAACCGGCCTGGCCAGAGCATCCCCGTACAGGCGAGCCCCTGGTGTTCATCGGCCAGTTCCGAGTGCCGGGAGACGAGGTGCGCCTCGCGTACCTGTTCCTGCATGAGGAGGGTGTGGTCATGGGCGGAGACACCCCGGAGAACGGCGAGGCCGTCGTTCTGGTCCAGCCGGGTGGGCGGATACCGCCCTTCGCGTCGATCGGCTCCCCCGGCACACAGGGGCGGACCCTGTGGCGGTGGAGTCCGGACTACACGGAGGTTCCCGTCGAATGGCTCACAGACCTGGCTCCGATGCCGCCCGAACTCGACAAGGCAGCCAACCAGGCCGCCGCCTGCTCCCGGTGGCTGCGAGGCGAGGGCCCAGACGTCGAATACCCCGAGGAGGAGTGGCCCAAGGACTTCTTGGGGGGCGAGGCCATCTACCCCAACAACGAGGCCTTCGGCATCGATGCCTCTTGGCGGTTCCTCTGCCAGTTCGAGGATCGAGGTGAGGCGAAGGAGGACCCGTTCTTCCTCAACTTCGGCTACGGAACCGGCTTCCTCTTCCTCAGCTCCGACCACCTCGAAGGCCGGTTCATGTGGGACTGCAGCTAGGCCGCGTCTTCGGATCACCTCGCTGACCAGATGTGGATGGCAGGTGGAGTCCGGCAAGGTAGATGGTGGCGGTCTTGTCATATCGAGTGACCAGGCCGCGCCATTGCTTGAGCCTGTTGATGCAACGCTCGACGGTATTCCTTTGCCTGTAGGCCTCGCGGTCGAAGGCCGGCGGCCTGCCGCCACGTCTGCCGAGGCGTTTGCGGTTGGCGGCCTGGTCGGCGGGCTGCGGAATCACCGCCCGGATCCCGCGCCGACGTAGGTGAGAACGGATCGCGCGGGACGAGTACGCCTTGTCGGCCAGAACCACGTCCGGTCTTGCCCGAGGCCTGCCGACCGGCCGCGGAACCTGGATTCGGGCCATGATCTGCGGGAACGCGGGTGCGTCACCGGCCTGGCCGGGCGTGATCACGAAGGCCAGGGGCCGGCAGCGGTTGTCGGCAGCCAGGTGGATCTTTGTGGTCAGTCCGCCACGGGAGCGTCCGAGGGCATGGTCGGCGGGCCCGCCTTCCGGGCCCCTTTTGGCGGGCCCCGGCGGCGTGCTGGTGGGCTCGGCCGATGGTGGAGTCGACTGCGACGACCCAGTCAAGGTCGCCATCGGCGTCGGCCTGGGCCAGCAGGGTGATGAAGACCTTTTCCCAGGTTCCGTCGGCCGCCCACGTCCGCAGCCGGTTGTGGGCGCCCTTCCACGACCCGAACCGTTCGGGAAGGTCCATCCACGGCGTCCCGGTCCGGTACTTGAACGCGATCGCGTCGATCACCTGCCGGTGATCACGCCACCGCCCGCCCCGCCGGGGTGTCCGCTCCGGCAGCAACGGCTCGATGCGTGCCCACTGGACATCAGTCAACGACACCACAGACCGACGATCCGATGATCGGAAGGAACCGGCCTAAGCCCACCCGCACCGCACCGAAGCCGTGATCCGCTTCGCGATGATCGACCCCATGAGCCGCCGACTCACCCGTGGATCCACCCCGAACTGGCGCGACACCCGGCCTTTCCGCACTCAGACCTCGTAGGGCCAGACGGTGACATGGTCCCGTGTCGCGCGAACTTCAACCCACGATCCATCGGCACCTTCCGGCAGTGCCCGGTCCGCAACGTCGAACAGGATCTGTGTGCCGCCCACGTCCAGGGCAGCCCCTCGGTCTTCGAAGAGGCTCAGCTGCCCACGAAAAACGACGCGGTCACCGTCTTCCCGCAGCTCGTACACGCCCGAGTCGCATGGCCAGGCGTTCACCGCCCAGACGATGTCCTCGTCCACGCTCCACTCGACCCGGTGTTCTCGCCCCACGGCCTCAGGGGCCCCCTGCCAGAGCGCCACCACTGCACCCACCGCCGAGTGCACTCGGACATACAGGGGCCCCGAGGGGGTGGGCTGCACTGCCTCTACTTCGACCAACACCGCACCATGATCCCCGACGGCCTTACCCGCGCCGAGACAGCCATTGCCGTACCCAGTCGGGTGTGGCTCTCCTTGAGCGGAGGGCCACACCCGACTGACCTACTGCTGCTCCTTGTGCACGGCTTCGATGTTGTTGCCGTCCGGGTCGTCGACGAACGCGCAATAGGCGCGGTACTCAGGCCAAAGCCGGGGCTCGTGCCGGGACGTGCCACCAGCGGTCAGGGCGGCCTCATAGAAGGCGTCAACCGCCGCTCGGTCGCGTGCGGTGAACGCAATGTGCGCACCCCGGGTCACCGTGGCGTCGCCCGCCGCATACAGGCCGAAGGAAGGGGTGTCCAACTCCTCTTCCCAGAACTCCGCTCCGCCGTCGGACGCTTCCCGGACCACACCGAGAGGCTTGAGGGCGGCGGTGTAGAAGCGGGTGCTCGCCTCGAGGTCCGAGGCGATGAAGGTGACGTGGTGAATGAAGGGCCATCGTTGTGTCATGACCGCGCAGTCTAGAGCGCCGAAGCCCGGCGCCGGGTTTGACGGAACCCCGCGCACGTCGAGCCCGGCGGCGGCAAGGCTCATGCGCTGCGTGCCGTTGGCGGACTCGCCCGGCTGTGGGAGGACCACCTGCGCGCACTGATCCCCGACGGCTTCCGCGGTGTGGACTTCGACGGCGTAAACCTGGTCCTCCTGGACGCGGATGTCGTCGGCCTCGTGCAGAGGGAACTCAACGGCGGACTCGACGACAGGAGCGTCGCCTTCCTCTGGGGCTGCATCGCCGACCTCGACAAGATCGCGCCCCTGATCAACGAGGAGTGCTGCGCCTCCTACTTCACGAACCTTCGGACGATGGCCCAGGTCGCAGCATCGCCCTACCTCCCCAGGGCGATCTGACCGCCGGACCGAAAGAGACTCGTGTAGGTTCCCACGACCCTGGTCAGGGTCTGGCTCGGTTCCGCCCAACCGCATCGCCCGCGAGGGCCGCGCCCGGTGGCGGCGGGGCGCGTTGAGGTACTGGCGGTCTGCGGAGTATGACCGAACCGTCACAACGCTGCGAGGGCGGAACGCGGAGGCCGGGCGGGGCATCTAGGTGATCGGCGGGCCGGGAGGCGCGTCGACGTGACGGCGAGAACCGGCAGAGCCGGGTGCGAACAGCAAGGTGGGCACGGATGAAGGCGGAATCGGTGGCGAGCGACGGAACGGACAACACCCTTGTCCTTGCCGGGCGGGAACGGGCGAACTCCGGTCCCCGCACCGTGAACAAGCAGAGCGACGCCCCCGCCGAACAGGACCCGGCCGACGCCGACCCGGAAGCGGAGACGGGCAGGCCCGCCGAACGGGAACCCGCCGACGCCGATGCGGGAACGGAGACCGGCACCCGCGCCGAGCAGCAGCCGGGCGGCCGGAGCGAGCAGACCGACGCCGACACCGAAGCGGAACCGGCCGACACGGTCGTGGAGACGGAGACCGGCAGCCCCGCCGAGCGGGAACCGGCCGACGCCGACGCGGAGACGGAGAGCAGCGCCCGCGCCGAGCGGGAGCCGGCCGGGGGCGAGCGGACCGACGCGGAGTCGGAGAGCGGTAGCCGCACCGGGCGGGCCGAGGCCGTCAACGGTGCCAGGGCCTCCGCGCCGGAAGCAGCCCGGGGTTCCGCCGCGGGGGTACGCGCCCCCGGGGCGGACGGCGCCGCCGAGGGTGACCGGGTGGCGGCCGCACGCGAGACTCCGCACCGGGCGGACGGCGGCTCCCCCGCTGCGCAGCCCGACGGGAGCGCGTCCCCGGCGGACAGCCCCGACGGGTCGGCCCCGGCGCAAGAGACCGGCGACGCGAACGCCGCCGCAGGCCCCGACGGCGGCGAGTCCCCCTCCGCCCTGCCCGACCGCGCGGGCGGCCCGGGCGACTCCACGCCGTCCGGGGCCGGGAAGTCCCGTCCGCGCCCGTCATGGGCGAAGGACGGTGACGGCAGAGCCGGGGCAACCGCCCCCCAACGCAAGGAGAACCAGGAGTCGCCGCCCGCTGCGGGCGGCGCCGCACCGCAACGGCCGGCCAAGGAAGCCGGGCCGAAGCCGCCGGTCACGGACCGGGCGGCCAGCGCCGACCGTCCCCCGGCAACCACCGACGCGACCCGGCCCCAAGACAGCGGCCCGGCAGCCGTACCGACCGCCCGCCCCCGCGTGCCGGGTGACACGGCACCGGCTCGGCCCGCCAAGGAAGCCGGACCCAAGCCGCCGGCCCCGGACCGGCCGGCCCGTCCCGCCGCGCCCACCGACGCGACCCGGCCCCAGGGCAGCGGCCCGGCAGCCGTACCGACCGGCCGCCCCCGCGTGCCGGCCGGCGCTCCGACGCGTCCCGTGCCGCAGCCGCCCCTGGAGCTGCTGGCGGAGTTGACCAACACCGCTGCCCCGCCGGAGACCCGGGGCCGCACCCTCACGCGCCGCGTCAAGGTGTGGACGCCGATCGTGCTGCTGCTCGGGGCCGCCGTCGTGGGCGGCCAGATGCTGCGCCCGCTGCCCGCCCCGCAGCTCGTCGCGGCGCAGGCCTCGTACACCCTCGACGGTTCGACGCCCATCCCCTGGCCGGCCAAGGGGCAGGCGGCCGTGCGCGTGGCCGGCTCCGGTGACATCGGCACCTTCGGTGAGCAGAGGCCGGTGCCGACGGCCAGCGTGGCGAAGGTGATGACGGCGTACGTGGTCCTCAAGGGGCATCCGCTGCGCAGGAACGACCCCGGCCCGCGGATCGAGGTCGACGCCAAGGCTGTGGCCGACGGCGCCTCGGAGCACGAGTCCCGGATCGAGGGGCTGACCGCGGGGACGAAGTTCAGCCAGCAGGACATGCTCAAGATGCTGATGATCCCCTCGGCCAACAACATCGCCCGTCTGCTGGCCCGTTGGGACGCCGGCAGCGACGACGAGAGCGCCTTCGTCGCGAAGATGAACGCCGCGGCCCGGGACCTCGGCATGGAGGACACGACGTACACGGACCCCAGCGGTCTGGACGCGGGCACCGTCAGCACCGCTGTCGACCAGCTGAAGCTGGCGGAGGCGGTGATGCGGGACGAGGCGTTCCGTGCGGTGGTGGCCATGCCCAACGCCACGATCGAGGGGCTGCCCGAGCCGATCAAGAACAACAACGCCGACCTGCTCCTCGCACCGGGTCTGAGCGTGAGGGGCATCAAGACCGGGTCGAGCACCCCCGCCGGCGGCACCCTGATGTGGGCGGCGTACAAGTCGGTCGGGGGCGACACCCCGCTGATCCTCGGCACGATGATGGACCAGCACGTGGACGGCCCCGACCCCGACGCGGCCAACAGCCTGGCGCTGGTGAAGGAGAACAGCCGCAAGGTCATCGAGGCGGTCCGCTCGGCGCTCGGCCAGGTCACCGTGATCCGCAAGGGGCAGCTGGTGGGGCACGTGTCCGACGGGCTGGGTGGCACGACCCCGCTCGTGGCGGCGAAGGACCTCGCCGTGGCGGGGGTGCCGGGGCAGCGGTTGCGGCTGACGCTGGGGGCGGGCGCCCGACCGGTGCCGCACGGGGCCGGGGCGGGGACGGAGGTCGGCGTACTGACCGTGGGCGAGGGGAGCGGCGCGAAGAGCGTGCCGGTCGCGGTGCGAACCGACCTGCGGGAGCCCTCGTTCGGGGCGAGGATCACCCGGCTGTCCTGAGGCGGATGCGGCCGTGGTTGCATGACCGGATGGAGATCCGGCGACGCGAAGACGACGATCTCGGCGCGTGCGTGCGCGTACTCGCCGAGGTGCACCGCGGCGACGGCTATCCGGTGGACTGGCCCGAGCGGCCGCGGGAATGGCTGTCGCCGCCCGCCCTGCTCGGCGGCTGGGTCGCGGAGCGGGACGGCGCGGTGGCCGGCCATGTCGGCCTGTGCCGCAGCGGACCCGGAGACTCGGCGCCGGGGTTGTGGAGCCGGCGGACGGGCGTGCCCGTGGAGCGCGTGGCCGTCGTCAGCCGGCTGTTCGTCGCGCCCGGCGCGCGCGGGCACGGGATCGGCGCCCTGCTGATGGCGCGGGCCGTGCGGGAAGCGCGGGAGCTCGGGCTGCATCCGGTGCTCGACGTGGTGGCCTCCGACACGGCGGCCGCCGCGCTGTACGAGCGCCTCGGCTGGAGCCTGCTGGCGACCGTCGAGCAGCGGTGGGGTCCGGACCGGCTGGTGACCGTACGCTGCTACGCCGCGCAGCGGTAGGGGTGACGGGTTCGCGACGGCGAGCAGGGCCGGGCGGACGCCGAAAGAGCCGTCCGGCAGCTGCCCGGGCGGCGGGGGAAGGGTGCGCTGCGGCCGTCCTTCGTGCCGCACCCCGCGCCGACCGGACGGCCGTGTCCCCGCGTCTGCTTCCGGACACGCTGCCGCGGGGGGTGGCCGGACACCGCGCGGCGGGGCTCGTCCCACCGCTCACCGGCGGTGGCCGGAAGGCGACCCCGGTCGGGTGAACAAGGGCTTACGGGCTGGTAACTTGCGCGAGTTGATCAAGGCCGGGGCCCGCTCCGCGGTGCCGCCCGGCCGGAGCCACCCCCCCAGTACCAAGGAACCACATTGGCACGCACCGTCCGCACGACGGCCCTCACGCTCACCCTCTCCTTCGCCCTGCTGCCGGCCGCGCCGGCGTTCGCCGAGGCGCCCACCCCGCACCTGGACTCCGTGGAGCAGACGCTGCGCCAGGTGTCCCCCGGCCTCGAGGGCTCGGTGTGGGAGCGCACGGCCGGCAACCGTCTCGGCTCCTCCGCGCCGGGCGGCTCCGACTGGCTGCTCCAGACGCCCGGCTGCTGGGGCGACCCGGCCTGCACCGAGCGCCCGGGGTCGCGCCGCCTGCTGGACAAGACGCGGCAGGACATCGCCGGGGCCCGTGAGAGCGTGGACATCTCCACCCTGGCCCCCTTCCCCAACGGCGGTTTCCAGGACGCGATCGTGGCCGGCCTCAAGGAGGCCGTGCAGAAGGGCAACCGCCTCCAGGTCCGCATCCTGGTCGGCGCCGCGCCGATCTACCACGCCAACGTGATCCCGTCCTCGTACCGCGACGAGATGGTGGCCAAGCTGGGGCCGGCGGCCGCGAACGTCACCCTCAACGTGGCCTCGATGACCACCTCGAAGACCGGCTTCTCCTGGAACCACTCCAAGCTGGTGGTGGTGGACGGGGGTTCGGTGATCACCGGCGGCATCAACAGCTGGAAGGACGACTACCTCGACACCGCGCACCCGGTGAACGACGTCGACCTCGCGCTGTCCGGTCCGGCGGCGGGCTCCGCCGGCCGCTACCTGGACACGCTGTGGGACTGGACCTGCCGCAACAAGAGCAGCTGGAGCAGCGTCTGGTTCGCCTCCTCCAACGGCGCCGGCTGCCTGCCCACGCTGCCCCGGCCGGCCGTTCCGGCCGGCGGCGGGGACGTCCCCGCGCTGGCGGTCGGCGGTCTCGGCGTGGGCATCCGCCAGTCCGACCCCGCCTCGGCGTTCAGGCCGGTGCTGCCGACGGCCCCCGACACCAAGTGCGGCATCGGCGTCCACGACAACACCAACGCCGACCGGGACTACGACACGGTCAACCCGGAGGAGAGCGCCCTGCGCGCGCTGGTCGCGAGCGCGAAGAGCCACGTCGAGATCTCCCAGCAGGACCTGAACGCGACCTGCCCGCCGCTCCCCCGCTACGACGTCCGCCTGTACGACACGCTCGCCGCGAAGCTGCTGGCCGGGGTGAAGGTCCGCATCGTCGTCAGCGACCCGGCGAACCGGGGCGCGGTCGGCAGCGACGGCTACTCGCAGATCAAGTCGCTGTCCGAGGTGAGCGACGCGCTGCGCGGCCGTCTGACGGTCCTGGCCGGTGACGAGGGGAAGGCGAAGGCCGCGATGTGCCAGAGCCTGCAACTGGCGACCTTCCGGGCGTCGGACAGGGCCGCGTGGGCGGACGGCAAGCCGTACGCCCAGCACCACAAGCTGGTCTCGGTGGACGACGCGGCCTTCTACATCGGCTCGAAGAACCTCTACCCGTCCTGGCTCCAGGACTTCGGCTACGTCGTGGAGAGCCCGGCCGCCGCGAACCAGCTGAAGGACTCCCTGTTGGCTCCGCAGTGGACGTACTCCCGGGCGACGGCCACGTACGACTACGCGCGCGGCCTCTGCCAGGCCTGAGCGGCCGGCGGCGGACGGCGACGGCGGACGGCGTCCCGGGTCAGCGCCTGCGCTGGCCCGGGGCGGCGCTGCCCAGGAGCGCCTCGGAGACGAGACGGGCGCCGCGGGCGAGGCGGCCCAGCTGTTCGAGCTCGATGGCGTACATCCGGATGGTGTTCTCGATGACCGACTCGGCCACTCCCATCGTCGGCAGGTCGGCCCGGCTGGTGTGCAGGGCGACGCGGACCGCGCGCATCTCGTGCTGGAGCTGGAGCTGCACGTGCCGGGCCAGGAGGGCGTGGTGGCGGGTCAGCGTCAGGTAGCCGCCGTAGCGGGCGGGGAGGAGGTCCCGCAGCCAGCGGGTGGCGGTGCGCTCCCAGTCGTGCGTGCCGGGCGCCTTGACCTGAAGGGGCCAGTCCGGGCTGCGCGTGAGGGTGGCCGTCTGGGGCATTCTCGTCACTTCCGAGGGGTGTCGAACTCTGATCGAGACACTGCTGTGGGCGGCCTCGGCCCAGGGGTTGGCCGAGGCCGCCAGGGGCGCTCCTCCGGGGGATCCGCAAGCCCTGACTGGGCACCCGGTCCCGCCGTGAGGAGGTTCGGCGTACTGGGTGTCCGTTCGAGGCGGACGTGGGGAGCGTCCGCCTTTGGCGTCTGAGGGATCCGGAGCGCCGCCGTCAGTAAACATATATACCGTCGAGTAAGCAAGAGTATGAAAAATTTCATGCATGTCCCGGCTCTGAATATCCCGCTTCGGCGTGCGGGTGGGAGACCGGTGGAACCGGGGGTCGAGACCGGGTGGAACCAGCCCCTACATGAAGAAACCGTGCTGGTCGGCGACCTGCTCGTACTGTTCGAGCCGCGCCTGGGTCCGCTCCGGGTCCGCGTCGGCCATCGCCTGGAGCAGGGCGGCCGACAGCATGCCGGGGGCCGCGTACGAGTCGAAGACGAGCCGGGAACCGGTGCCGGCGGTCAGCACCACGTCCGCCGCCTCCACCAGGGGGCCCACGGTCGGGTCCGTGATCAGGACGACGCGCAGCCCCGTGCTGCGGGCCGCGCGCAGTGCGGCCAGGGTCTCGTTGGCGTGCCGGGGCATGGCGAAGGCGAGCACCCAGGTGCCGCCCGCGGCCCGGCACTGGAGCAGGGCGTCGTAGGCCACGCTGCCGCCGCGGGTCACGAGGCGCACGTCGGGGTGGATGCGGCGGGCCGCGTACGCGAAGTACTCCGCCAGGGAGACCGAGATCCGCAGGCCCAGCACGGTCAGCGGGACGGAGCCGGCCAGCTCGCGGCCGATGTCCAGCACCTGGTTGGTGTCGGCGAGGAGCCGGCGCACGTGCTCCAGGTTCTCGATCTCGGCGTCGACCGCGGCCTGGAGTTCGTTGCGCCGGATCTGCTCCCGGGTGTCCGGGGTGCCCGCCACCGCCGACAGCGCGATCGGCTGGAGCACGTCGCGCAGGGCCGGGTAGCCGCTGAAGCCGAGCGAGGAGGCGAACCGGGTGACGGACGGCTGGCTGACGCCGACGCGCTCCGCGAGCTCGGTGATGGACAGGAAGGCCGCCTCGGTGAGGTGGTCGATCAGGTACTGGGCGATCCGCCGCTGGCCCGGGGAGAGGCGGTGGCCGTCGAAGAGCGCGAGGAGCCGCTCGGCCGGCGGCCTCTCCTGCTCCGGCGGGGTCCCGCCGGGCTTGATCGCGGCCGCCTGCGCGCGTGCCTGCTGCCCCGATGACACCGGCGGCCTCCTTCTCACGTCACTCTCCTTCCAACATAGCCCACGCTCCGTGGCCGGATGATCGCCCGGCACGGTGCCGCCGCACCCCCTCGGGCGCGGCGGCACCCGCTCACGCCTGCGGCCGGGAGGGGCGGCCCGAGCCGCGGGTGAGGGAGTGGCCGTAGACGCCGGCGAGGGCCGCCAGCACCCCGCCCGCGGCCGTCCACAGCCAGCGGTCGGACCACCAGCCGCCGGACCAGCCGCCCTCCGGGGCGCGCGCCTCGCGCTGCGACTCCGAGGCGCCGGATATGCCCGGGACCAGGGGTTCGGCCAGGGCCGCGTCCACGGCCGCGGCCCCGCCCGTCTCCGTCATCGCGGCCTCCACCTGCGCCCGTACCGGCAGCCCGAGGTCCTCCTCGTGCACCCCGGCGACGGTCAGGCGGACGTAGTAGCTGCCCGGCAGCGGGTCGTTGGACCACGCCTCCGCCCCCGAGCGGACGGTGCGCAGGGTGCAGGAGAGCTCGACGGTGGCGGCCTCCCTGGCCGCCGCCGTGCTCTGCTTCCCGTAGGCGCAGGGCTGGCGGCGCCGCAGGCCGTCGTACACGTCGAGCCGCCAGGTCTGCGCCCCGTGCCGGGTGGCGCTCTGCGGGAGCGTCACCGCGGCCCGGACGGTGGCGCGCTGGCCGGTGTCGGCGGGGAACGCCCAGTAGAGGTAGTCGCCGGTGGCCGCGGAGGCCGTGGCCTTCTGCCCGGGCCGGAACAGGGCGGCGGTGCGGAAGCCCGTACCGGCCTCGGTCGGGGCCCGGCCGTCCTTGCCGGTGCCCTGGCCCGTGCTCGGGGTGGGGCTCGGGGCGGCGGTGGCGGCGGCGGCCGGTGCCAGGAGCGCGGCTCCCGCCAGCAGGGCGGCGGCGAGGGTGCGTACGGTACGCATCAGTTGGTCCTCCAGACGGAGATGCGCCAGCGCGAGATCCAGCCCCAGACCAGACCGGTCAGCAGGCCCGTGAGCACCAGCAGGCCGATCAGCCACCAGCCCCGGCCGAGGCCGAAGGAGGCCACGTCGGAGCCCTCGTCGGGGCCGTCGACCAGGTCGACGGTCAGCTCGACGGGCATCCCCGGCGCGGTCTTGACGGCCGGGCCGGCGGAGAAGGAGTTGCTGACCTGGAGGCAGACGGTCTCCGGGGTCTCGGCGGCGTCCCCGTCGAGTTCGGCCTTCGGGTACCGCAGGCCGGTGGAGATCACGTCGGTACGGCCGTCCCCAGCCTCGGAGCCGCGCACGATCTCCCGCCCGTGGACGGTGGTCGCGCGCAGCAGTACCCCGTAGTCGTTGTTGACGGCCCGGTCGGAGCCGATGCTGACCGAGGCCCGCAGCTCCTGCCCGGGGCGTACCTCGACCCGGTACCAGCGGTGTTCGCCGAAGGTCTCGCGGTCGCTGTAGAGGCCGGCCTTCAGCAGCGGGGCGCCCTCGCACTGCTTGGCGCCCTCGGTCGCCACCGGGGTGGCGACCGGGTCGGCGGCCCGGTCGACCAGCTGTCTGACCCTGCCGGAGAGTTCGGCGGTGTGCGTCACCGAGGTGTAGGTGCCCCCGGTGGCCTCCGCGATGCAGGTGAGCTGGGCGCGGGTCTTGGCGTCGGGGACCAGTCCGAGGGTGTCCACGACGAGGTGGATGCCCTTGGCCGCGATGTCGCGGGCCACCTCGCAGGGGTCGAGGGGGGCGCAGGTGTCCTCGCCGTCGGTGATGAGGACGATCCGGCGGGTGGCGTTGCCGCCGTCCAGGTCCTGGGCGGCGGCCTGGAGGGCCGGCCCGATGGGCGTCCACCCGGTGGGGGCGAGGGTGGCGACGGCGGTCTTGGCCTCCGTACGGTTCACCGTGCCGACGGGGTAGAGCTGCTTGGTGTCCTTGCAGCCGAGCGCCCTGTCCTCACCGGGGTAGGTGGCGCCCAGGGTCCTTATGCCCAGGCGGACTTCGTCGGGGACCGCGTCGAGCACCTCGTTGAAGGCCTGCTTGGCGGCGGCCATCCGGGACTGGCCGTCGATGTCGGTCGCGCGCATCGAGCCGCTGACGTCGAGGACGAGCTCGACCTTGGGCGGTTCCTTCGCCGGCCCGTCGGCGGCGGCTGCGGTGGGTGGGAAGAGTCCCGCGGTCACGGCGACGAACAGGCCGCAGGCCCCTGCCGCCAGCCGTTTTGTTGTGATCATCGCCGGATCGTATTGAGGATCGGGCACCAATCCAAAACGCGGACCAGCAGGCGGAATTCGCCCGGGCCGGGCGGCGGCACGGCGCGCGCCGCCCGGCGGGGGCGGCCGCTACCAGCGCACCGGCAGCCGGCTCACCCCGTGCATCAGGCTGCCCGGGATCCACTCCAGGGGGCCGCCGGCCGGGTCCAGCTCCAGGCCGGGGAAGCGTTCCAGCAGGCTCCGGAGCGCGATCCGGCCCTCCATGCGGGCCAGCGGGGCACCGATGCAGAAGTGCAGCCCGTGCCCGAAGGCGAGGTGCCCTCCGGGGGCGCGGCGGATGTCGAACACGTCGGGCTCGGCGAAGCGGCCCGGGTCCCGGCCCGCGCCGGAGAGGGAGGCGAGCACGACCGACCCGGCGGGGATGAGGACGCCGCCGAGCTCCACGTCCTTGGCCGCGTAGCGGTAGGTGGCGTTCTGCACGGGCCCGTCGTAACGGAGCATCTCCTCCACGGCGCCGCCCAGCAGCCCGTCGTAGTCGGCGCGGAGCGCGGCCAGTTGGTCCGGGTGCGCCAGCAGGGCCCGTACGCCGTTGGAGATGAGGTTGACGGTGGTCTCGTGGCCGGCGACGAGGAGGAGGAAGGCCATGCCGATCAGCTCGTCGGGGGACAGCGAGTCGCCGTCCTCGTCGCGGGTGCGGATCAGCGCGCTGAGCAGGTCGTCGCCGGGTGACTCGGCCTTGGCCGCGAGGAGTTCCGTGAGGTAGAGGCTGAGCTGGACGTGGGCGTCGGCGTTCGTGGCCTCGGGGCGGGGCGCCACGATGTCGTTGGACCAGCGGCGGAAGCGTTCGCGGTCGAGGTCCGGGACGCCGAGGAGCTCGCAGATGACCGTCATCGGCAGCGGGAAGGCGAGGGCCTCGATCAGGTCGGCGGTGCGCGCGGGGCGGGCGGCCATCGCGTCCAGCAGCTCGTCGGTGACCTGCTGGACGCGGGGGCGCATCGCCTCCACCCGGCGGGCGGTGAACTCCCGGGCCACCAGGCGGCGCAGGCGGGTGTGGTGGGGCGGGTCGGACTCCAGCATGTTGGCGTTGGAGGCGCTGGGCTCGATGTCCGGATACAGCCCGGAGGTACGCCAGTCCTTCAGCAGGTCCGGGTGGGTGAGGGCCTGGCGGGCCTCCTCGTACCCGACGACGATCCAGTACGGATCCTCCCCGGGCGTGACGCCCCTGACCTGGTGCACCGGCCCGGCCGCGCGCAGCGACGCGTAGAAGGAGTGGGGATCGGAGTCGAAGTCGGGAGCGCTGGAACTGATGTCAACTACAGGCATCCGGTCACACTACGACGGGCAAAGCCGCCCGGAGACGGGCGAATCCGGCCACTCCTGCGCGCGAATGGCCGGTCTCCTGCCCCGGGCGGATGGCACCGGATTCCGGCCCGCCGCCGAGTCCGGGCGGAGAGCCGGATTCCGGTCCGCCGGGCGGAGGGCGGCCGGGTTCCGGTCCGCCGGGCGGGCGCCGCGGGCCGCGTCCGTCAGTCGCGCAGTCCTTCGGGGAGGCGGCCGGTGTGCACCACCCCGAGGTGCTGGGTGGCGCGGGTGAGCGCGACGTACAGGTCGCTCGGTTCGAGGTCCGCGGGCTCGGCCACGATCACCGTGTCGAACTCCAGCCCCTTGGCCTGGCGCGGGTCCAGCAGGACCACGGGCCGGGTCAGGTCCGGCTCCTGCCCCGCCCGTACGCCGGGCAGCGCGGCGGCCAGGGCCGGGTGCAGCGGGCGCGGGGCGATCACCGCGAGCCGGCCCTCGGCCGGGGCGCCCTCGCGCACCGCCTCGGCGACCGCGCCGGCGAGGTCGGGCGCCGCCCGCACCCAGGGCCGTACGCCGGTGGAGCGCACCGAGCGCGGCGGTTCGAAGCCGGGCCGGTGGGCGCGCAGCACCGCGGCCGCCAGCTCCATGATCTCCGCCGGCGTGCGGTAGTTGACGCCGAGCCGTACGTGTTCCCAGCGGTCGCCGACGTACGGGTCGAGGATCTGCTTCCACGAGCCGCAGCCGGCCTCCTCGCCGGTCTGCGCCGGGTCGCCGACCAGGGTCATGGAGCGGGTCGGGCAGCGGCGCATCAGCAGCCGCCAGGCCATCTCGGACAGCTCCTGCGCCTCGTCGACGATGACGTGGCCGAACGCCCAGGTCCGGTCGGCGGCGGCGCGTTCGGCGGTGGTGCGGTGGTCGGCCTCCTCCTGCCGCTCCGCCATCCGCTCGGCGTCGATGATGTCGTGGGCCGCGAGGTACTCGTTCTCCATGTCCTCGAACTCGTAGGACTCCGAGCCCGCCGACAGGTCCAGGACGCCCTGGGCGTAGGCGATGCGCTCCAGCCGGTCGCGCTCGGCCGCCGCCCGCTCCGCGCTGTCGTCCACGCCCAGGAGCTCGGCGGCCTCGTCGAGGAGCGGGACGTCGGCCGGGGTCCAGTCGCCGGAGGTGCGGCGGATCAGCTCGGCCTCCCGCGCCGGGAGGTGGGAGGGGTCGGCGAGGAAGTCGGCGACCAGCTGCTCGGGGGTCAGGCGCGGCCAGAGGGTGTCGATGGCGGCGTGCACCGCGGGGCTGGTCGCGATCTCCTTGCCGAGCTGCGCGACGTCGTCCGGGCCGAGGAGGTTGGGGCCGCCGTAGGGGTCGGCGCCGAGCCGGTCGGCCAGCTGCTCGGTGAGGGCGTCGACGACGGCGAAGGCGAAGTAGGGGCGGGCCGGGTTGTGGGGCAGGGCGGTGGCGCGGGCCCGGTCGCGGGCCGCGTGCGCCATGGTCCGGTCGAGCAGGAGCGTGCCGTAGTCGTCGTGGTCGATCTCCAGTGCCGGTTCGGGGACCACGGCGCTGTCCTCCCCACTGCCGGCGGGAACCGCCTCGGGCAGCGTCTGGCGGTCGGCGACGACCCGGGCCAGGACCTCGGCCATGCCGGCGCGGCCCTTGACGGCGGCGGCGCCGGGGCGGTCGGTGCCGGTGGCGCGCAGCCCCGGGTACAGGTCGCCGGGGGAGGCCAGGAGCACCCCGGTCTCGCCGAGGGCGGGCAGCACCTCGCCGATGTAGCCGAGGAAGGCGGGGTTGGGGCCGACGATCAGCACGCCCCGCCGGGCGAGGAGCTCGCGGTGGGCGTAGAGGAGGAAGGCGGCGCGGTGCAGGGCGACGGCGGTCTTCCCGGTGCCGGGGCCGCCCTCCACGACGAGGACGCCCTGGTGCGGGGAGCGGATGACGCGGTCCTGGTCGGCCTGGATGGTCCGCACGATGTCGTGCATGCGGCCGGTGCGGGCGGCGTCGAGCGCGGCGAGCAGCACGGCGTCCGCGTCGGCGCCCTCGTACCCGGTGCGCTCGGTGTCGGCGAGGTCGAGGATCTCGTCGTGCAGGGCGGTGACCCGGCCTCCCTCGGTGGTGATGTGGCGCCGGCGGCGCAGGCCCATGGGGACGTGCCCGGTCGCGAGGTAGAACGGGCGGGCCACTTCGGCGCGCCAGTCGAGGACGAGCGGGGTGCGTTCGGCGTCGTCCTGTCTGATGCCGATACGGCCGATGTGGTGGTCGCGGCCGTCGGAGAACTCGAGCCGGCCGAAACACAGGCCGTGCTCGGCGGAGTTCAGGGCGGAAAGCAGCCCGGACTGCTCGGCGACCAGGACGTCCCTTTCCAGGCGCGCCTGAAAGCCGGTGCCGCCCTCCCCCAGGGCGCCCTGAACGGCCCGTTCGGCCTGGTCCCGGAGGTCTTCGAGCCGCGCGTAGAGCATGCTGATGAATTCCTGCTCGCTCTGAAATTCGGCGTTTGACAATTCCACTCCCTGCGCGATACGATGTCCCCGTAAAGCTTCGTCATGCCCTCCTTTTTTCGAGGGCGTGAACTATTGAATATACGCAGGAGCACGCCCCGGACGTCAATTCATCCGGGGCGTTTTTCGTGCGCGTGGGGCTGCCTGCGGGCGGACGGCCCCTCCCCCGGGCGGGGGAGGCGGGTACGCGGGAGTCCTGCCGAGTGCGGTCCTGCGGCCCCTTCCCGGGGCCGACGCCGGGACCGGCGGGGGCCGACAGCATGGTGGCCATGACCAGCACCGGCTCCACCGCCGCCGTTCCCGCCGTTCCCTCAGCGCCCGTCGTCCCCTCAGCGCCCGGCGTTCCCGCCGCGCCCCGCTGGGCCGTGCGGGCCGCGCACGTCACCGCGCTGCTCACCCTGCCGACCGGCGTCTGGCGGCTGTTCCTCGCCGCCGGTTTCCTCGCGGGCTACACCGAAGCCGGCTACGCGGCGGCCGGCCTGCCGGGCTGGGGCCGGGTGTACGTCGTCCTGCTCAGCGTGGCCGGCGAGGTGCTCGCGCTGCTCGCGCTCGGGCTGGTGCGCCCCTGGGGGGTGGAGCTCCCGCGCCGGGTGCCGCTGGTGGGAGGGCGCCGGTCGGCGCCGGGCCGGGTGGTGGCCGCGGCCGGGGCGTGCGCCGTCGTCCTGACCCTCGTGTGGACGCCGTTCGCCTTCTGGTGGCTCGTCCCGCACCCCGACCTGACCGCCACCGGCGCCACCCTGATCGGGTTCCTCTACCTGCCGCTCGCCGCCTGGGGCCCGCTGCTCGGCGCCCTCACCCTCTCCTACCGCCGCCGGCACCGCGCCGCCGCGCACCCGTACGAGGCAGCGGGTCCGCGTCATATGAGGTGATATGCATGTGATCTTCTAGCATGGCGTCCCTCCCGTCCCTGCGGTCGTCGCACACCGAGGAGTCGCATGTCCCGAGCAGCACACCGGTCGGCACACCGGTCCGCCGCCGTGGCCGCCGTGCTGGCCGCAGCCGTCCTCCTGTCCCAGCCGGCCGTCGCGGCCGCTCCGGCCCACGACCGGTCGGACACGGAGGCCGGCGAGGCCGCCCTGATCGGTCAGGAGCACGCGCGGGCGCACGCCGAGCGGCGCCGGGCCGCCCGCGGCACCGACTACCCGCAGGCCACCCGCACCGCCGGCCTGGCCGCGCTGACCGCGTCACAGGAGCTGGCGAACCGGGCCTTCCGGCCGCAGGAGTCGGGCCGGTTCACCGACTTCTTCCCCTCCCCCGACTTCGGGGTGCACCTGGCCCAGCTGCCGACCGGCAAGGTGCTGCTCTTCTCCTTCGAACGCGTCGAGGTCGACCCCACCAAGGAGACCGGCCCGACCGACCGGATCGGCCCGACCAACGCGGGCCGCGCCTTCCTCTGGGACCCGGCCAGGGGGACCGGCGCCCGCGCCTTCAAGGAGGTCCGGCCGCCGACCGTCTTGATGCCGGACGGTACGTACGTCCCGCGCCCCGCGCCGTTCTTCTGCGCCGGGCACGCGTTCCTGCCCAACGGCATGCTCGCGGTCTTCGGCGGCAACTCCGGCGGCAAGGGCGGCAGCGGCGCGAAGCTCTCCTTCGTCTTCGACCCGTGGACCGAGCACTGGTACCGCAACCGGGACATGTCGGTGGGCCGCTGGTACCCCTCCGCGGTCACCGGCGCCGACGGCCGCCAGTTCATCATGTCCGGCCAGTCCGAGCGCGGTACGGGCACCCCCACCCCGGTGGTGGAGCGGTTCCCCGCGAAGGGGCTGCGGGTGCCCTGGCGCCCGTACGACATCCCGCTGGGCGTCGCGGTCGACCGGTTCCGGGCGGACGCCCCCTTCCGCAACGACTACCCGCACCTGTTCTCGCTGCGGGACGGCATGATCTACGGGCTGGGCCGGGACGCCGACCAGCAGTGGCTCTTCGACCCGGTCAGGGAGACCCGCAGCGACCTGCCCCGGCGCCCGGCGGACTTCCGCGGCTACGGCTCCGCCGTGCCGCTGCCGGCGGGGCTGCGCGGCCCGGACTCCGTGCTGGTGCTCGGCGGGGACCCGCACGACCCCCACACCTACCGGCTCGCGGGCGGGCGGTGGACCACCGAGGAGCCCCGGGCCTTCGGCCGCACCCAGGACGACACCCTGATCCTCCCGGACGCCACCCTGCTCACCGTCAACGGAGCCCTGGACACCCGCGACTACGGCCACGGCCCCTTCAACCCCGAGGCCGACCTCAAGTACCGCCACACCGAGCTGCGCGACGCCGCCGGCCACTGGCGGCTCGGCCCGGCGCAGCGGCTGCCCCGCGGCTACCACTCCAACGCGCTGGTGCTGCCCGACGGGCGGGTGATGGTGACCGGCGACGAACTCCAGCAGATCGCCAACGACCCAGACATCCGTGACTCGATGGACGGCAGCATCGAGCTCTACGAGCCCCCCTACCTGCACCGGGGCGCCCGGCCCGCGCTCGACCGGGCACCGCGGGGCGAGCTCGCCCACGGCGCCGCCTTCGAGGTGCGCAGCTCCACCGCCTCCGCCGTCCGGCGGGCCGTGCTGCTGGCCCCGACCACGGTCACCCACGCGGTGAACACCAGCCAGCGGCACCTGGAGCTGCCGATCACCGCGGTGCGCGGGGACACCCTCGCCCTGCGGACCCCGCCGACGGCGGCGGACGCTCCGCCCGGCTACTACATGCTGTTCCTGCTCGACGGGCGCGGGGTGCCCAGTACGGCCAAGTGGGTGAAGCTCGGGCGGCGGTAGCCGCCTTCCCGCTCCATGTCCCGGTGCCTGCGGGCGGGTCGCCCGGATGGGTGCGGACGGGGCTTCCCCGCACGACACGCCGTCGGGGGCCTCGTAGCGTCGTCAGCACGCGGCCGCTCCGCCCCCGCGGGGCCGGAGCGGTCAGGGGGGTCTCCCGACGAGAGGCCGTACCGATGGGAAGCGACGTCTCCATAGCCAGCCTGCTCCGGGTGCACCGGGGCACCGCCGAGCCGGAGGAACTGGCCGCGATCGCGGTGGTGGTCGCCTGCCTCACGGGCCGGGCCGCACAGCCGCGGCCCCGGCCGGGCCGGCGCGCGCACCACCGCCCGCGTCCCCGGGCCGCCGGCCACGGGTGCTGGGCGGGGTGCTGGGCGTGCCGGTGAGCCGGCCCGGCACCGCCTGCCGCCGGACCGGCCCGCAACCGCCCTCAGACGCGGCGCAGCAGCCGCTTGAGGGCGTCCGTCAGCTCGCCCCGCGGATCGGCCGGGAGGCCCTCCGCGCGCCACGCCACGAACCCGTCCGGGCGTACGAGGACGGCGCCGTCGGCGGGCAGCTCGTGCAGCTCCGCCCAGTCGGCGCCGTCCGGCTGGACCAGGTCGGCGTCCGGTGCGGAGCCGACGGTGTAGGCGTCCAGGAGCGCGCCCGTCTCCCGCGCCGCCTGCCGGGCCGCCTCCCGCCAGGGCGTGCCCGGGCCGCTCAGCAGCACGAACGAGCGCTCGTACAGGTCCAGCGTGGAGATCCGCTCGCCGTCCCGGGTGAGCCACATGTGCGGCGCCCGGGTGCCGACGTCGCCCTTGAGGCGCATCTCCTCCGGGATGACGGGCCGGGACGGGTCGCCGCCGAGGACGGCGCCGCGCGGATAGCAGTAGCCCATGGCCGTGGTGAGGACCCCGCTGCCGGGACCGCCGCCCATGGTGGGCGGCGGCACGTAGCCGGGGTGGCTGTGCTCGGCCGAACGGGCGGAGGCGCGCTCGCTGGTGGCGCGGGCGACGGGGAGGCGCTCCTCCTCGTAGCTGTCCAGCAGGCGGGGGCCGGCGGAGCCGTTCAGCACCGCGGCGATCTTCCAGGCGAGGTTGTGCGCGTCCTGGATGCCGGTGTTGGAGCCGAACGCCCCGGTCGGGGACATCTCGTGGGCCGCGTCGCCCACCACGAAGACCCGGCCGACCGCGTACTGCTCGGCGACCCGTTCCGCGGCGTGCCAGGGGGCCTTGCCGCCGATCTCCACGTCGAGGTCGGGCACGCCGATGGCCTCGCGGATCTGCGCGGTGCAGCGTTCCTCGGTGAAGTCCTCCAGCGTCTCGCCCGTCTCCGGGTGCCAGGGGGCGTGGAAGACCCACTGGGTCTCGTTGTCGACCGGCAGCAGCGCCCCGTCCGCGCCCGGCCGCATCAGGTAGCAGACGATGAAGCGCAGGTCGCCCAGGGCCTCGGCGAGGCGCTCGGAGCGGAAGACGATGCTCACGTTGTGGAACAGCTCGCCGTTGCCCGTCTGGCGGATGCCCAGTGCCTCGCGGACGGGGCTGCGCGGGCCGTCCGCGGCGATGAGGAAGTCGGCGCGGACGGTGAGGTGCTCCCCGGTCTCGCGGTCCTTCACCAGGGCGGTCACGCCCGTGGCGTCCTGGTCGAAACTCATCAGTTCGGTGGAGAACCGCACGTCGGCGCCCTGGGCGCGGCTCTGTGCCGCCAGCACCGGCTCGATGTTGTTCTGGCTGCACAGGCACCAGCCGGTGGGGCTGAAGCGGGCGAGCGCCCCGGTGGGGTCGACCGCCTTGATGAGCCACTTGTGCTCGCCGCCGATGAGGGCCTGCGTCTGCAGGATGCCCTGGTTGGCCTCCAGGGCGGAGGCCTCCTTGCGGATGGCGGGTTCGACGCCCGCCGTCCGGAACAGTTCCATCGTCCGGGCGTTGATGCCCCGTCCGCGCGGGTGGACGGAGGTCCCGGCGTGCTTCTCGACCACCATGTGCCCGATGCCGTGGCGGCTCAGGAACAGCGAGGTGGAGAGGCCTACGAGGGAACCGCCCACGACGAGGACCGGTACGCGGACATCGGCATGTTCTTCCATCGGCTGCGGGCTCCTGTTTCGTATGGGGGGCAGTGGACGCCTTATGCCCCCGATCAGCGTTCCTGCCTTGGCGAGTCGCGTCTTGTCACCCGCTTGATCCGGAGATGTAGCGATCCGTACCCGGCCGGATGACGATGAGCGACAGCGGCGGCCCCACTTGGGCCACAGCGTCCGCCGTTCCCGGACCGAGCAGGCCCGCGGGGCCCGCAGGGGCCCGCGCCCCCGGCAGTCGCCGCCGACGACGCATCGCATCGCGCGCGCCGGTCCCAGGCCCTCACGAAGGAGTGAGCAGATGACAACCACCCTGTCCGAACGGGTGTCGCAGTCCGCGTTCGACGGCTCCATGCTGCGGGTCGTCCTGCTGATGGACCTCCACGAGGGCGCCCAGCAGCGGTTCTTCGACGCCTACGAGCAGCTGCGGCACGACATCGCCTCGGTCCCCGGGCACCTGGGCGACCAGCTCTGCCAGTCCTTCGCGAACCCCTCGCAGTGGCTGATCACCAGCGAGTGGGAGAGCGCGCCGCAGTACCTCGCGTGGGTGAACAGCGAGGAGCACGCCGAGCAGGTCCGGCCGCTGGGCGCCTGCGCCCGCTCGATGCGGCCGCTGACCTTCACCGTGCTGCGGGAGACCGGAAAGCGGTACGAGGCCCCCCAGCGGGCGTCGCGCGGCCGGCTCCAGGTCGCGCCCCGGCTCGGGGAGGGCGTCGTGCGGCACGCGCTGACGTTCACGGTCAAGCCGGGCAGCGAGGCCGAGGTCGCCCGGATCCTGTCCTCGTACACCTCCCCGGCGGCCCGCGTCGACGACCACACCCGGCTCTGCCGCACCTCCCTGTTCATGCACGGCAACCGGGTGGTCCGGGCCGTGGAGGTCCAGGGCGACCTGACGGCGGCGCTGCGGCACGTGTCGGAGCAGCCCGAGGTGCGGGCCGTCGAAGAGGCCATCAACCCATACCTGGAGCAGGACCGGGACCTGTCCGACCCGGAGTCGGCGCGGATGTTCTTCATGCGGGCGGCCCTGCCTGCGGTCCACCACGTCGCCGCGCACGGGCCGCAGCCCGACGAGGTGACGCGGCACGCGCTGTACTACCCGGCGAAGGCGGGCTGCGGGCCGCTCGTCGCCCGCTTCCTGGCCCGTCAGGACGAGGCGGCCGCGAAGGTCCCCACGTCCCCGGTGCTGAGCAGCAGCATCTTCCAGCGGGACGACGTCGTGGTCCGCCTCCTCGACGTCAAGGGCCCGGCCGACGCCCGGTTCGCGGCGGGCTTCGGCATCGAGGGTCCCCGCAGGGCCGCGGTGCTGCGCCGCCTGCTGGCCGGGGCGCCCGGCTCGGCGCCGGACGCACCCCACCCCATGGACCTGATCACCGACCGCCGGGCTCCGGCGCAGGCCTGATCCGGACGGGCCGCGGGCACCGCCCGGATCCGGCCCCCCGCCCCACCCCCGTCCCCACCCGGCAGCCCATGCGCACGACCAGGCTGCGATCCGCCAGGAGGAAGTCAGCATGACCAGACATCAGCCGCGCATCGTCGACCTCAGCGAGACCCAGCCCAACCGCAGGCGCGGAGGGGATCTGCGCGCCGTGCTCACCCCGACCTCGGTGGGCTCGACCAGCGGCTTCATGGGCCTGGCGGTGATGGCTCCCGGGGAGTCGATCGCCGAGCACTACCACCCGTACTCCGAGGAGTTCGTGTACGTGGTCGCCGGCACGCTGGAGGTGGACCTCGACGGCGAGACCCACCCGCTGCGCACCGACCAGGGACTGCTGGTCCCGCTGAACGTGCGCCACCGGTTCCGCAACACCGGCGGCACCGAGGCCCGGATGGTCTTCCACCTCGGCCCGCTCGCCCCGCGCCCGGAGCTGGGGCACGTGGACACCGAGGAGGCGCCGAACCCGGACGCCTCGGCCTGGGCGGAGCGTCCCCCGGAGCGCTCCGGGGTGGTCTCGTGACGCGCCGGCGGGTGGCGGTCACCGGGGTCGGCGTCGTCGCCCCCGGCGGCATCGGTACCTCCGCCTTCTGGGACCTGCTGTCCAACGGGCGTACGGCGACGCGGGGCATCACCCTGTTCGACCCGTCCGGGTTCCGCTCCCGGATAGCCGCCGAGGTCGACTTCGACCCGCGTGAGCACGGCCTCACCGGCGACGAGGCGGCCCGGGCGGACCGCTACATCCAGTTCGCCCTGGTCGCCGCCCGGGAGGCGATGGCCGACGCCGGGCTGGAGCTCGACGGTGAGAGCGCCTGGCGTACGGGCGTCTCCCTGGGCACGGCGGTCGGCGGTACCACCCGGCTGGAGCACGACTACGTCGCGGTCAGCCAGCAGGGGGCGTGGTGGGACGTGGACCACCGCCTCTCCTCCCCCTTCCTGCACCGCGCGTTCACCCCCGCCACCCTCGCCTCGGCGGTGGCGGAGCAAGCGGGGGCGCGCGGCCCCGTACAGACGGTCTCGACCGGCTGCACGTCGGGGCTCGACGCCGTCGGGTACGCCGTGCACTCCATCCAGGAGGGCCGGATGGACGTGTGCGTCGCCGGCGCGTCGGACTCCCCCGTCTCCCCCATCACCGTGGCCTGCTTCGACGCCATCAAGGCGACCTCGGCGAACAACGACGACCCGGCGCACGCCTCGCGGCCCTTCGACGCCGACCGGGACGGTTTCGTCCTCGGCGAGGGCGGCGCCGTCCTGGTGCTGGAGGAGCTGGAGCACGCCCGGGCCCGCGGGGCCCGCGTCTACTGCGAGATAGGCGGCTACGCCACCTTCGGCAACGCCCACCACATGACCGGGCTGACGACCGAGGGCCTGGAGATGGCGCGGGCGATCGAGACGGCCCTGGCGCAGGCCAGGATCGACGCGCGGGACGTCGACTACGTCAACGCGCACGGCTCCGGCACCAAGCAGAACGACCGCCACGAGACGGCGGCCGTCAAGCGGGTCCTCGGCGACCACGCCTACAAGACGCCGATGACCTCCATCAAGTCGATGGTGGGGCACTCCCTCGGCGCGATCGGGGCGATCGAACTCGCGGCCTGCGTGCTGGCCATGAAGCACCACGTGGTGCCGCCGACCGCGAACTACGAGACCCCCGACCCGGAATGCGACCTGGACTACGTGCCGCGGACCGCCCGCAGCCACACGCTGCGCAGCGTGCTGTCCGTCGGCAGCGGCTTCGGCGGCTTCCAGTCGGCGGTGGTCATGACCCAGCCCAAGGAGGTACGCGCGTGAACAGCCGTACTGCCGGCACGTCGGTGGCCGTCACGGGCATCGGGGTCGTCGCGCCCAACGGGATCGGCGCGGCCGCCTTCTGGAAGGCGACCCAGGCGGGTGACAGCGTCCTGGACCGGGTGACCCGCCAGGGGTGCGAGCACCTTCCGGTGCGGGTCGCCGGTGAGGTGCGGGGCTTTGACCCCGGGGCGCTGGTCGAGGAGCGGTTCCTCGTCCAGACCGACCGCTTCAGCCACTACGCGCTGGCGGCGGCCGACCTGGCGCTGGAGCACGCCCGGCTGGGCAGGGCGGACTACGAGGACGATCCGTACGCGGTGGGCGTCGTCACGGCGGCCGGCTCGGGCGGCGGCGAGTTCGGGCAGCGCGAGCTGCAGCGGCTGTGGGGGCAGGGCCCCCGCTACGTCGGGCCGTACCAGTCGATCGCCTGGTTCTACGCGGCGAGCACCGGCCAGATCTCCATCCGGCGCGGGTTCAAGGGCCCCTGCGGGGTGGTGGCGAGCGACGAGGCGGGTGGGCTGGACGCCTTCGCGCACGCCGCCCGCGGGATCCGCCAGGGCAGCCGGGCGATGCTGGTCGGCGCGACGGAGGCGCCGCTCGCGCCGTACTCGGTGGTGTGCCAGCTCGGGTACGAGGGGCTCAGCACCGCCGAGGACCCGGAGCGCGCCTACCGGCCCTTCACCGCGAAGGCCTGCGGGTTCGTCCCGGCGGAGGGCGGCGCGATGTTCACCGTCGAGGACGCCGCGGCGGCCGAGCGGCGCGGCGCGCCGGTGCGGGCCCTGGTGGCCGGGCACGCGGCCACCTTCACCGGGCCCGGGCGGCCCGAGGAGTCCGCGGAGGGCCTGGCCCATGCCATCCGCGGGGCGCTGCAGGAGGCCGGCCTGGCTCCGGAGGAGGTGGACGTGGTCTTCGCCGACGCCCTGGGCACGCCCGAGGCGGACGCGGCGGAGGCGCGGGCGATCCGGGAGGCGCTGGGCGGGTACGGGGCGAAGGTGCCCGTCACCGCGCCCAAGACCGGTACCGGGCGGGCGTACTGCGCGGCCGGCACCCTCGACGCGGCCGCCGCGGTCCTGGCCCTGGAGCACGGGGTCGTGCCCCCCACCCCGAACGTCTTCGACGTCTGCCACGACCTCGACGTGGTCACCGGCAGCGCCCGTGTCGCCCCCCTGCGGACCGCGCTCGTCCTGAGCCGGGGCCGGATGGGGTCGAACGCGGCCCTCGTCCTCCGCAAGGGGCCCGGATCCGCGGTGTAGGGACCGGTACCCCGTTCGTCAGGGCCGGGTGCGGGCAAGGGGCCCGGTCCCGGGAAGCTGGAAAGAGAGAAGGCACCATGTCCGACCGACTGACCCTGGAAGAGCTGGCGACGCTCATGAAGTCCGCCGGCATCACCGTCGACCCCGCGGAGCTGGCGAGCCGCCCGGACTCCCGGTTCGACGACTACGGCCTGGACTCGCTGGGCCTGCTCGGCATCGTCGGTGAGCTGGAGAACCGGCGGGGCCGCGCGCTGCCCGCGGACGCGGACCGCTGCAAGAGCCCCCGCGAGTTCGTCGACCTCGTCAACAACAGCCTCATGACCGGAGCCTGACATGCCTGGACACACCGACAACGAGATCGTGGTCAAAGCCCCCGTCGACGTCGTGTGGGACGTGACGAACGACCTGCCCAACTGGCCGAAGCTGTTCAGCGAGTACGCGTCGGTCGAGATCCTGGAGAAGGCCGGGAACACCACCCGGTTCCGCCTCGCCATGCACCCGGACGAGAACGGGGTGGTGTGGAGCTGGGTCTCGGAGCGGACGGTGGACCGGGAGGGCCTGACGGTGAGGGCGCGCCGGGTGGAGACCGGTCCGTTCGCGCACATGGACATCCACTGGGAGTACGGCGAGGTGCCCGGAGGCACCCGCATGCGGTGGGTGCAGGACTTCGCCATGAAGCCGGACGCGCCGATCGACGACGCGGGCATGACCGACCGCATCAACCTCAACTCCCGGATCCAGATGGAACTCATCCGGGACAAGATCGAGCAGCGGGAGCGGAGCGGCCGCAAGGCCGTCGCCGGCCGCCGCTGAGGCACCGCCCCTCCCGAGTCGAAAGGCACCCCCCGATGCACCAAGCCCTCATCGTGGCCCGTATGGCACCCGGTTCGGCGCCCGACATCGCCGGCCTGTTCGCCGCCTCGGACGCGGGTGAACTGCCCCGCCTGGTCGGGGTCAGGCGCCGCAGCCTCTTCCAGTTCGGGGAGGTGTACATGCACCTGATCGAGTCCGACACGGATCCGGCTCCGGCCATCGCCAAGGTCACCGGGCACCCGGAGTTCGTGGACCTGAGCGAGCGGCTCTCGGCCTTCGTCAGCCCGCACGACCCGCAGACCTGGCGGGGCCCGAAGGACGCGATGGCCCAGCGGTTCTACGTCTGGGAGCGGGACGCCGTCCGGTAGTCCGTAGGGGTGCCCATGCCGGCGCGGCGCCTTCCGGGCGGCCTGGGCACCCACGGGCGCGGGCGGCGCACGCCTCCCGCTTCACGGCTCGTGACGGGGAGAATTCGGCAGGTAGTTTTTGAATGAATACCTGACTGAATTCCCGTCAACAAGGTTCCGCCTCATATCTCGATTTGGTAACGAGATAGCGGAAAAGGCCTGGACCTTTCCTGTGCGACGCGCGTAACTCCCCCTTTTACAAAGCAAGTTGACAGTTCATCAAATCACGCAACAAGGTAACGGATAGATTTCTCGGGCCGGGCTCCCCTTTGTCCGAATTCTCCGAGCCGCTCATCTGGCAAGCTTCCGCGCACCCACTCTCCTGACCAGGACTTGAGGTGCGCATGACAGCACGATCCACCGGCCGGCGCCGCAAGCCCGGCCACCGGCGCAAACCCCGGAAGCTGATACTCCTGACCGCCGCCATGGCCTCGGCGGCGGTCCTCGCGGCAGGCATCGCCTACTCCGGCCTCGGCGGCGACGCCGAGGCGACCACGCCCGCACTGGCCGCGGCACCCTCCGCCCCCGCCGAACCGGCTGCCGCACCGGCCCGGGACGCGGAACCGGCCCCCCTCCCCAAGGCGCCCGCCAACGAAGGCTCGCGCGGCATGGTGTACGACGGCCTCGAGACGGCGCCCCAGGGCGACCGCTGCGTCGGCGTCTACCGCACGAAGGCGGGCCTGTGCACGCACGGCCCCGACGCTCCCCCCGGGGGCGTCGACATCAAGCGGGACGTGGAGCCCGTGGTCCGCACCAAGGCCCCCGCGGCCGATCCCGCCTCCCCCGCCGACGCCGACCCGGCCGCCACGGAAGGCGGCGGGCGTCCTCAGGACGCGCCCGCCGCCGACGCCCGCAGCGCCGCGAGCGCGAAGGCCCCGGCCCCGCCGGCGTCCGGCAGCCAGGCGGTCGCCGCCGGGCCGGCCGGGCAGACCGTCCAGTGCGACGGCGACGGCAGCACCGGCAACCGCGTCCAGGTCGTGTACGTGCACGGCCCCGGCCGCGACCGGTACGCCGAGTACGTGGCCTCGTTCCGCAAGTGGGCGGCCGACGCCGACCTGATCTACGCGGCCAGCGCCAAGGAGACCGGCGGCGTCCGGCACATCCGCTACGTGACGGCCGCCGACTGCACCCCCTCGGTGCTCAACATCGAGCTGCCCGACTCCGCACTGTCGGAGTTCAGCGCCACCAACAACGCACTCGCCGGCAAGGGCCTCGACCGCCGCGACCGCAAGTACATGATCTTCGCGGACACCCAGGTCTACTGCGGCATCGGCACCTTCAACGGCGACGAGCGGCCCGGCCAGAACAACCTGAGCAACTTCGGCCCCTCCTACGGGCGTACGGACTCGGGCTGCTGGGGCGGCCACACCGCCGCGCACGAACTCGGCCACAACCTGGGCGCGGTCAACAACAGCGCGCCCAACACCAGCCGGGGCGCGCACTGCACCGACGAGTGGGACGTCATGTGCTACTCGGACACCCCGTACTACCCGCAGATGCGCACCATCTGCACCAACAAGGCCGCCGAGAACATCCTGGACTGCAACCACGACGACTACTTCCACACCAGTCCGAAGGCCGGCAGCTACCTGGCCACCCACTGGAACATCGCCGACAACCAGTTCCTGATGCGCGGCGAGGGCGGTGGCGGCGGCACCACCCCGAACCCGAACCCGTCACCGACGGCCAAGCCGACCCCGTCGCCCACCACGAAGCCCACCGGGGCCCCCGCGGTGACGGCCGGCCAGATCCAGTCGGACTCGGTGGTGCTGAGCTGGCCCAAGGCCGAGGGCGCCGCCTGGTACCAGGTCCTGCTGAACGGCAAGCACCTGACCTGGGTCCAGTCCACCTCCCTGCGCGTGTACAACCTCAAGCCCGGCACCGCGTACACGGCCGCCGTGTCGGTCCGCGACGGCTCCGGCCGTGACAGCGGCCCCGGCAAGGCCGCCTCGTTCCGTACGACCGGCACGGGCGACGGCGCCACCACCCCGGGCACCCGCTACGTGCTCGGCAACGGCAGCAGCGGCATGGCCGCCGAGCTGTGGGGCGGGCGCACCGCCGACGGCACCGTCCTCGTCGCGAACCGGACCAACGGCTACGCGCAGCAGCAGTGGTACTTCGACGACGCGGGCAACGGGACGGTGCGGATCAAGTCCGCGGCGTCCGGCAAGTGCCTCCAGCCCGGCGGCGCTCCCGCGGCGAACATGTGGATCGCGCAGCAGCCCTGCGGGAACTCCGCCGCCCAGCAGTGGCGGGTGAACGCCCGCGACGGCGCGGTGACCATCACCGACGCGAGCGGCGGCTTCGCCCTCACGGTCAGCAACCGGCCCTACTACGGGACCTGGCTGCTCGACCTCCAGCGCGCGGACGGCCGTCCCGCGCAGGTCTGGACGGCCCGCAAGGCCGGCTGACCGCACCGAACCGGCGGGCGGCCGTACTCCCCTACGGCCGCCCGCCCTCCGCTCTCCCGCGACCGCCGCTGCCGCCCGCGACCGCTTCCCCTCCCCCGACTCCCCTCACTGGAGCACCGTGCCGATGCGCCGACCCCTTCCCCGCCTCGCCGCCCTGGCCCTCGCCGTACTCGCCCTGCCCCTGCTGTGCCTCGCCCAGGCCGTCGGCCTGGCCGTCCCCGCCCGCGCCCACGGCGACACGCTCAAGGTGGTCGTCACCGGCCAGCGCGACGGCCGGGTCACCGCCGACGTCACCTGGGAGAACGACGGGGACGCCGTCGAGGAGGCCGTGGCCGCCACCGTGAACGCCGTCACCGCCGACGGGGCCCGTACGGCGGGCCCCTGGCGGCTGGTGCGCGACCCCGGCAAGCCGGCGGGGTGGATCACCGCCGAGGCGCTGCCGCCCGGCGCGTGGACGGTGACCGTCGACGCGGGCTTCCCCTCGCTCGGGCACGCCCGGCAGGAGATCTCCGTACCGGTGGTGGACCCGGCCCCTTCGGCCCCGTCGGCTCCGGCCACCGCCTCGGCGCCCGCGCCCGCCGCCCCACCCGCCGCTGCCCCTTCCGCGCCTTCCGCCCCGTCCACGCCTGCCGCCGCGCCCGCGCCGTCCGGCGACTCCGGTGGCCCGGGCGGCTGGTGGACCACCGCCGGAGTGGCGGGGATCGCCCTGGCCGGCGCGCTCGCGGGGGTGTTCCTGCGCCGCTCCCGACGCTGACGGAGTGTCGCCCGCCGCACCGGGCGGCGGGCGAGCATGGTGGTCCCGCGAAGGGCGCGACGGCGTACACGACGAGAGACACGGCTGGGGACTGGGCATGAAGGCCACGGAGGTACTGGCGGACGGCTTCGGACGCATCCGGGAGGTGGTCCACGAGACGGTCGCGGACCTCACGGCCGAGGAGCTCAACGCCCGGCTCGACCCGGCGGCGAACTCGATCGCCTGGCTGGTCTGGCACCTGACCCGCGTCCAGGACGACCACGTCGCGGACGCCGCGGGGCTGGAACAGGTGTGGCGGGCCGGGGGCTGGGCCGACCGCTTCGGCCTGCCGCTGCCCGCCGACGGAATCGGCTACGGGCACACCGCCGCGCAGGCCGGCACGGTCCGCGTGGACGCGCCGGAGCTGCTGCTGGGCTACTACGACGCGGTGCACGAACAGAGCCTGCGCTACGTGCGCGGCCTGGCCGCCGCCGACCTGGAGCGGATCGTCGACGAACGCTGGGACCCGCCGGTCAGCCTGGGGGTGCGGCTCGTCAGCGTCCTCACGGACGACCTCCAGCACGCGGGCCAGGCGGCCTACGTCCGGGGGGTCCTCCGGCGGAGGTCCGCGTAGCCGGGCCCCGGCGACCGGCTCAGGCCCCGGCGGGCCGGTAGGCCGCGCCCGCCCGGCCGGAGTCGGCGGCGATGTCCAGCGTGCGGGCCGCGGAGGGGTCGTCGAGGGCGTCCTCCACCTCGCAATGCCCCGGGCCCGCCCGCTGGGTGACGCGGTACCGGGTGCCCGGGGGCAGGGCCAGGTCCAGCCGGCCGGCCCCGGCGCGCGCGGTGACGTGTTCCGGCGGGGCCGCGAACCGGGCGTCGGCCCGGCCGGACCCGGCGCGGATGTCGGCCTGGGGGACGGTGAGGCCGGTGGCCCGCAGGGTGCCGGAGCCGACCCTCGCCCGCAGGGGGCCGCGCAGATCGGCCAGGGCCAGCGTGCCCGACCCCGTTTCGGCGTCGACGGTCCCGGCCAGGCCGCTGACGCTGATCCGGCCCGAGCCGCCGGAGACCCGCACCGGGATGCCGGCGGGCACGGTCACCGCGAGCCGCACCGAGCAGCCGGGCCCGGTGCTGAGGGTGAGGGCGTCACGCGGACAGTGCGGGGTCAGCTTCAGGGTGTCGCCGAGCCAGCTCTCCTCGACGGCGGGCTCCTCGAACAGCCAGGCGAAGTCGGCCCGGTAGCCGACCTGCCGGTCCCCGCGCGGGGTGATGCTCACCTCCGACGCGCCCGCCACGACCTCCACGGCGGCCACCGCCCGGCCGCCGCTGCCGCCGTCGACCGTACGGCTGCGGAGCCCGGAGTCCGTGCCCACCTGCCAGGCGGCCGCCGCCAGCACGAGGACCGAGCTGAGGGCGGCGGCGGTGTACCAGGCGAGGCGCTGCCGGCGGCCGCCGGCGGCGGGGCGGGTCACGGTGTGCCGTCCAGGAAGCGCAGGACGGCGAGGACGCGGCGGTGGCCCTCGGCGGCCGGGGGCAGGTCGAGCTTGGCGAAGATGTTGTTGATGTGTTTGGCCACCGCGCTCTCGCTGACGACGAGTCCGGCCGCGATCGCCGCGTTGGAGCGGCCTTCGGCCATCAGGGCGAGGACGTCGCGCTCGCGCGGGGTGAGCCGCTCCAGCGGGTCGGGGCCGCCCCGGCGGAGCAGCAGCTGGGCGACGACCTGCGGGTCGAGGGCGGTGCCGCCGGCCGCGACGCGGCGCAGTGCGTCGATGAACTCCTCGACGTCGGCGACGCGCTGCTTGAGCAGGTAGCCGATGCCCGCGCCGTTCTGCGAGGCCAGCAGGTCGGCGGCGTAGCGCTCCTCCACGTACTGGGACAGCAGCAGCACGGCCGTTCCGGGGCTCTGGCTGCGGATCATCAGGGCGGCCCGGACGCCCTCGTCGGTGAAGCCGGGCGGCATCCGGACGTCCACGAGGGCGAGGTGCGGCCGGTGTTCCTCCACGGCGGCCAGTAGCCCTTCGGCGTCGCCGGTTTCGGCGGCCACCTCGAATCCGGCCATTTCGAGGACTTTGACAAGACCTATGCGCAGCAGGACGGAGTCCTCGGCGATCACAGCCCGCACGGCAGCTCCACGGTGACGACGGTAGGGCCCCCGAGGGGGCTGTTGATGGAGATCGTTCCGTCGACCGACCCTACGCGCTTGCGCAGGCCGGTCAGTCCGGTGCCGGCGGCGGGATCGGCGCCGCCGACGCCGTCGTCGGTGACGACGATGCGCAGCAGGTCGCCGGCGCCGCCCGCCACGCGGGTCACACGAACCGAACAGCGCTGGGCGCGGGCGTGTTTGGCCACGTTGGCGAGTGCTTCGGAGACGACGAAGTAGGCGACGGCCTCGACGGTGGGGCCGGGGCGTTCGGCGAGGTCCACGGCGAGTTCGACGGGCAGCGGGGCGCGGGCGGCGATGCCGGAGAGCGCGGCGTCCAGGCCGCGGTCCTCGAGTACGGCCGGGTGCAGGCCCCGTACGAGGTTGCCGAGTTCCTCGATGGCCTCCTTCGCCTCGCGGTGGGCCTCGTCGATGACGGCCCTGGCCTCGGGCGGCAGGCCGGTGAGGGTGGCGCGGGCGATGCCGAGGTTCATGGCGAGGGAGACGAGGCGCTGCTGGGCGCCGTCGTGCAGGTCCCGTTCGATGCGGCGGCGCTCCAGGTCGGCGGCGTCGAGCACGCCGGCCCGGCTCTCGGCGAGGTCCTCGACGCGCCGCTCGAGTTCGCGGGCCCGGCTGGGGCCGAGGAGGGCAGCCGCCGCGGTGGCGTCGAGCCGGGCCAGGGCCGCCGCCAGCCAGGGCGCGGCGAGCAGGGCGAGCACCCCGCCAACGGTGATCAGGTCGTACTGCTCGTTCCAGTCGGGGGCGGGCGGTCCGCCGTCGGTGGGGAGCAGCCAGTACCAGGCGTAGACGGAGGCCGAGGCGGCGCCGCCGGCCCAGACGAGGACGAGGACGGCGGCTCCGGCTGCGGCGAGCGGGCTGACCAGGAGGTGGTAGCCGTACTGGCGCCAGGTCGACTCGGAGCGCATCCGCTCGGCGAGGCCGCGTGCGCTCGCCCAGCGGTGTTCGCGTACGACGGGCGGCACTTCGAGGTCCAGCAGCGACCGGAAGCGGCTGCGCTGGAGCAGCGTCAGCAGCGGGCGGAGCGCGAGGACCAGGAGGAGCGGCACGGGGCTGTGGCCGGGGAGCGCCACCAGGAGCGCGAGGCCGGTGACGAGGGGCAGGGCGGGCGGGATCGCGGCCGTGGTGAAGGCCGTGTTGCGCCAGGCCCACGCCGACCAGGGGGTGTGCGACGCGGTCCAGGTGTACATACGCCTCAGGGCGCCGCCAACTGCCATGTCCGTACGGTAATCGTATGGATCAAGGTCGTACCACCACCCTGGCACCCCGGCGGGGGTGGAGCGGGCACCACCCCCGGGCGGGACGGTGGAGCTACTGATCTTTCCCCCGCGGGCCGACAGAGTGGTGGCGTGCCCGGCGGAGCGACCGCCGGACCGGAAGGAGACCCGCAGCCATGGCCCTCGCCGCCCCGCAGTTCCAGGTACGCAGCCGGCCCGCAGCGGCGCGCGGTCGCGCGCCGCGCCTCGCGACGGTGCTCACCGGGGCCGGGGTGGCGCTGCTGCCGTGGATGGTGGTGCTGGCGGGGACGCTGCCGCAGACGGCCGAGGTGCCCCACTGGTCCACCGCCTGGATCGGCTTCGACGCCCTGCTGGCGGCCGGGCTGACCGGGACGGGGCTGCTGCTGCGCAGGCAGGACCCCCGGGCCTCGCCGGTGGCGGCCGCGACGGCGGCGCTGCTGGCGGCCGACGCCTGGCTCGACGTCGTCACCTCGGCGGGTACGGCCGGGCAGGGCACGGCGGTGCTGCTGGCGCTCGCCGCGGAGCTGCCGCTGGCGGTGGCCTGCGCGGTGGTGGCCGCGCGGCGCACCGCCTGAGGCGGGCGGGCCCTACTCGATGACGAGCTCGACGGGGATGTTCCCGCGGGTGGCCTTGGAGTAGGGGCAGACCTCGTGGGCCTGCTTGACCAGCAGGGTGCCGGTCTCCCCCTCCAGGTGCGCGGGGAGCTCGACGCGCAGGGTGACGGCGAGGCCGAAGCCGCCGGCGTCCTGGCCGATGGAGGCCTCTGCGGTGACGGACACGTCACCGGTGTCGACCTTCGCCTGCCGGCCGACCAGGCCGAGGGCGCTGGCGAAGCAGGCGGCGTAGCCCGCGGCGAACAGCTGCTCGGGGTTGGTGCCCTGGCCGTTGCCGCCCAGCGCCGGCGGCATGGCGAGCGGGAGGTCGATCTGGCCGTCGGAGCTGACGGCGCGGCCCTCGCGGCCGTTGGCGGTGGCGACGGCGGTGTACAGCGCGTCCATCGGGAGGTCCTTTCAGAGGGGCGGGGCGGCCGGTGGCCGACCCTCGACCACCACTAGAGCACACAATTAAATTGTGCACAACTCAATCGCGCTCAAGATGGCTCCGATACACTGGGACCCATGACCGAGCAGCCTGCCGACGCCTTCCGCGCACCCCTCCGCGACCAGGACTTCCTCCGCCTCGACGGGCAGATCTGCTTCGCGCTGGGCGCGGCGAACCGCGCCTTCGGGGGGCTCTACCGGGTCGTCCTGAAGGACCTGGGCCTGACCTACCCCCAGTACCTCGTGATGCTGGTGCTCTGGGAGCACGGGACGCTGCCGGTCAAGCAGCTCGGACAGCACCTGCGACTGGACTCGGGGACCCTCTCTCCGCTCCTCAAGCGCCTGGAGGCGGCCGGCCTGATCCGGCGCGAGCGCAGTGCCGAGGACGAGCGGTCCGTCCAGGCGGTGCTCACCGACGAGGGCGCGGCCCTGCGCGAGCGCGCGGTCGAGGTGCCGCGCCGGATCGCGAGGGCCACCGGGTTCGAGCTGGCCGAGATCCGCGAGCTCCAGCAGCGGCTGGGCCGCCTCACGGCCGCCCTGGACGCGGCCGTGGACGCCGTGGACGCCGTGGACGCCGCCACCCCGCAGGACGCCCCCTAGGGCACCACCCGGGCTCCACCGGAATCGTTGACATGGTCAACCTTTTACTTGACCACCTTAACTATTGCTGGCTACCTTCTTCAAAGTACTTGATGACATAAAACATCTGCTTCCTGAAGCACTTTAAGAAGGTCCTCCCCGTCATGAGCTCCGCCGCACCCGCCCCCGCCGAAGCCGGGACCAGGAACGAGACGGTCATCGTCTTCGCCCTGAGCCTGGCGGCCATGGTCGTGTCGATGATGCAGACCCTGCCCGTCCCGATCCTGGGCCTGATCCGCAACGACCTCGGCACCTCCACCGCCAACGTGAGCTGGGTGACCACCGCCACCCTCCTGTCGGCCGCCGTCTTCACCCCGCTGCTCGGCCGCTTCGGCGACCAGCACGGCAAGAAGCCCACCCTGGTGGCCGTCCTCGGCGTGATGGTGGCGGGCTCCGTCGTGGCCGCCCTCGCCACCTCCCTGCCGCTGCTGCTCCTGGGCCGCGTGCTCCAGGGCGCGGCCACCGCGATCTTCCCGCTGGCCCTGTCGGTGCTGCGCGAGGAGGTCCGGCCGCAGAAGCTGCCGGGCGCGATGGCGCTGGTCAGCGGGACGCTCGCGTTCGGCAGCGGCCTGGCGCTGGTCGCCACCGGTCTGCTGACCTCGGGTGAGGGCGCCGACTACCGCAACGCCTTCTGGATGGCGACCGGCTTCGCCGCCCTGGCCCTGCTGGCCGTGGTGTTCCTGGTCCCCGCGACCCGCCACAAGACCGGCGGACGCACCGACTTCCTCGGCGCGCTGACCCTCGGCATCGCCCTGCTGCTGCTCCTGCTGCCCATCTCCCAGGGCCACGAGTGGGGCTGGTCCTCCGCCCGCACCCTCGGCGCCTTCGCCGGCGCGGCCGTGATGACCGCCGTCTGGGTGCTCGTCGAGCGCAAGGTCGCCGAACCGCTCGTCGACATGAAGATGTTCGTCCACCGCCCGGTGCTCATGGCCAACCTGGCCGGCATCCTCGTCGGCTTCGGCATGTTCGCGAACTTCCTGGGCGTCTCCTACCTCGTCCAGATGCCCGAGAAGCTCACCGGCTACGGCTTCGACGCGTCCATCCTGCGCGCCTCCGTCCAGTTCCTGCTGCCCGGCGCGATCGTCTCGCTGCTGGCCTCCCCCGTCGGCGGTCAGCTGGTGCGCCACCGCGGCCCGCGCCTCGCGCTCTCCGTGGCCGCCGCCCTCGGCGCCGCCGGCTTCTGCTGGCTGGCACTGGACCACGGCCACACCCTCTCGGTGATCGGCGCGGGTCTGGTCGTCGGCGCGGCCGTCAGCTTCGGCTACGCCGCCATGCCCGCGGTGATCATGTCCAGCGTCCCGCACCACCAGAGCGGCATCGCCAACGGCATCAACTCCATCTCCCGCTCCACGGGCAGCGCGATCGGCAGCGCCATCGTCACCACGATCCTCGCCTCGCAGACCGTCGAGCACCTGCCCAAGGGCGTCCCGCCGCTGCCCGCCGAGTCCGGATTCACCCTCACCTTCTGGATCGGGGCCGCCGCCTTCGCCCTGGTCGCGCTGATCAGCTGGCTCGGCCTGCGCTCCGGCCACGGCCCGCGCGTGGTGCGGACGGCCACCCCGGCCCCCGCCCCGGCCCCCGCCCCGTCCAGGGCCGCGGACACCGCCGACGCGGTCTGACACCACCCCCGGCCCGCCCGCCCGCTGCCCCCGGTCCCCCGGACCGGGGGCAGCGGCGTGTCCGGCCGCCGACGGCACCCGGCGGCCCGGCCGCAACCCTCCCGGCGGCGTTGTCAGTGGGGCTCGCTAGTCTCCCCGCATACCGCAGCTCAGCAGGCGCTCGCGCCTCGATCCGGGCTGCGCAAGACCGTTTTCGGACAGGCGGAGGGGCGCGCACCGATGGGCTGGCTGGCGTTGGACGAGGGGTACGAGATCTCCCTCGTGGAGGGGCGGGTCGCCGTACGGCGGCCCGCGGGGCGGCAGTTGAAGGCGCTGCCGAAGGCGCTGCGCGACCATCCGGAGGTGGACCGGCTGCGCCGGCTCGCCGAGTGGCTCGGCCGGCACGAGGCGGCCTGCGTCGCCCAGGTCGACACCTGGATGGTGTCCTCGCTGCCGGTGCCGACCGAACTCCTCGCCCGGGTCTGGCCCGACGAGGCCTGGCAGGCCGCGCTGCGCGACCTGGCGGTCGTCCCCGACAGCGACCCCGACGAGGTGGGCTTCCTGCGCGACGCCACCGCCACGGGCGAGTTGAAGGTCGTGACCCTCGACGGCGAGACCGTCCGGCTCTCGCCGCGCACGGTGACCCTGCCGCACCCGGTGCTGCTGCCCGACCTGGACGACGTACGGGAGTTCGCCGCCGAGCTGGACATCACGCAGCGGGTCGAGCAGATCCACCGGGCGACCTGGCACAAGCCCGCGGACCTGGAACCGGCCGCCACCGAGGTGCGGGACTACGCGGGCGGCGTGTTCCCCAGCCGGTTCAGCCTGGCGGCCCGCGCGACCTCCCTCGGCTACCGGGTCACCGGCGGCTACGCCACCTGCCGGGTGCGGGACTCGGGCCGGGCGGTGGAGGCGGCCGTGTGGATCGGCGAGCCCTACTGGGAGGACGAGTCGGCCACCGGATCGCTGAACTGGCACGACGGGGAGGGCCGGGCGGTACGGCTCGGCGAGGTCGGGCCGGTGGCCTGGTCCGAGGGCATGCGGATGGCCGCGGCGCTGTACGCCGGGCGGAAGATCGAAGAGGGCGGGGACGAGGCGTGAGCACCACCGACACCATGAGCACCGATGCCGGCGCGACCGGCGACAGCGCCCGACTGCTGGCGGCGGGCGCGGTCCTGCCCGCCGGCACCACCGGGGCGGGCGCCGCGGCCGTCCCCCTCACCGCGCGGGCCTACCGCCACCCGGCCCTGGGGGACGAGCGGGTCGTGGTCCGCCTCGCCGCGGCCGAGCTGGGCCCCGCCGAGGACCTCGCCGCCGGCTTCCTGGGCCTCGTACCGGACGGCGAGCCGCAGGTCGTCGGCCTCGGGCGGCGCCAGGCGCTCGGCTTCCCGGAGTGGGTGCTGGTGCACCACCCGCAGGACGGCCACCACGCCCTCGCCGTCGTCCCCGAACTGGACCGGCTGGCCCGGCAGGCCAAGACCAAGCCCAAGGCCGCCCTCGACGCCTGCCACGAGCTGGCCGACCGGCTCGCCGCCGCCGTCCCGCACTTCCTGCCCGTCTTCTACGAGCAGGCCGCGCGCGTCTTCCTCGCCGTCGACAACACCACGTACGCGGCGCAGCTGTTCGGCCGGGCCCGCACCAGCGAGGCCCGCTACGGCCTGGCCGTCGACGAGGACCGGCTGGACGCCGTCTTCCTGGAGTTCGCCCTGGCCGGCGCCCTGCCGGTGAAGGTGCTCACCGGCTACGGCAGGGAACTCGCCCAGCGCGTCTCCCCCGCCGAGGCCTTCGAGCGCTTCCGCCGCCTGTGCGTACGCCGCACCGCGGGCGGGCTCGCGCCGTCCGCGCAGGCCGCCGCGGAACTGCGCCGGCTGGCCCGGGCGGCCGGGCTGACCGGAAACGGGCCCGAGCAGGAGTACCTCGCCGAGCTGCTGCCGCTGCCCGCCACCCTGCGGGCCGCGACCGGCTGGTGGAAGGCGCACCGCACGGCGCTCGTCGCCCTCGCCAAGCGCGTGCCCGCGGTACGCGGAACCCTGCTCGGCATCATGCCCTCCGGCGGGGGCGGCGCCGGGGAACTGGCCGCCCTGTGGCTGGAGGTGCTGGAGGAGTCCGGCGCCACCGCCGGGCTCTTCGAGGACGGACTGCCCGCCGAGGAGCGCTGCACCGACGGCACCGCCGGCTGGCTGGAGCGCTTCCACGCCGCCCGCCACGCCGGCTGGGGCACCCCGCCGCCGCTGCCCGCACTGCTCCCCCTCGTCACCCGCTGCGCCGCCCGGCTGCGCGCCGAACTCGCCCTGCCCGAACGGGAGGCGGGCCTGCGCCTGGCCCTCCAGGACGTGAACCTGCTCGACCTGCTGCTCTCGCTGGGCCTGCCCGTCGCCGACCCCGGTCCGGACGGCACGCTGGGCCTGGAGGAATGGTCCCGTTCGCCGGAGCGGCGCGACCTGCGGGCGCTGTGCGCCGACGAGCGGATGCGGCCGGTCTTCCTGCGCACCCTGCACCGCTTCAACACCCACATGTCCGACGGGCGCGGGGTCGTGCGGCACCTCGCCGAGGCTCCCGGCAGCAGCGCGCTGGTGGCCGAGTGGGTCCGCGAGGTGGCCGCCGCGTCCACCGCGGCGGCCCTGCCCGAACTGCCCGAGGCGCTGCGGCGGCTGACCTGGCTGCCGTCCTCGGCCCTGGCCCTCGCCCCCGAGGAGGTGTCCCGGGCCGCCTCCGTCGACCTGGGCGGGATCCTGGCCCGCACCCTGCGCGGCGGTCTGTTCGAGGAGCTGGTCTGGCCGGCCTGGGAGGAGGCCGTCACCGAGCTGGCGCCCGGCCGGGGCCGCGCACGGCTGACCGTGATGGACGCCTGGCCGTACGTCATCGTGGCCAACTCCACGCAGGTGCGGGTCATCGGCCCCGACTCCGCGGTGCTGACCCACGACCTGCGGATCCCGCAGGGCGACCGGTACAGCCACGGCTTCCACTACACCGACGGCGACCTGCTCGTCTTCTGGGCCTCCCACGACGGCCCGGTCCAGGGCTACTGGCTGAGCGCCCCCGGCGACGTCCTCACCCTCGACTCCTCCTCCACCTACTGGTCGGTGCGCTCCGAGCACGTGACCCTGCCGCTGCCCGGCGGCGGACGGACCACCGGCGGCACCGCGGTCCTGCACGCGGGCGACAGCCGGCTGCCGGCCGAGCGGGCGGTGATCTCCGACGGGACCTCGTACTGGGTGTGGGACCAGGACGGCAACCGGTGGGAGGACGCGGGCTGGGCGGAGTACGACCCCGCCTCCGGGGCCGTCGGGCGGCGCTCCCTGCCGGGCTTCCTCGCCGACGCCCTGCGCGACCGGCCGCACGGCAGCTTCCTGCCCGACCGGATCGGCCAGGACTGGCTGCGGCCGGCGCCCGCCGTCGAGGGCTCGGTGCTGGGCGCGCCCGTGGACGGGGTGCTCGGCTGGCGGGCGGTGCGCGTCCCGGGGCAGGGCTGGCACGGCTCCGACACCGCGGGGCGCTGCGTCACCGTGCCCGAGGGCGGCTCCATCCCGCGCGCCGCCGTCACCCTCCCCGGTGACGACCGGCCGCGGGCCGTCTCCCAGGACTGGCGGACCCTGTCCCTCGTCGACCCCGAGGGGGCCGTCACCTGCCGGGTCTCCGCCGACTACCACGGCGGCCTCTACTGGACCGGCCACGCGGAACTCCCGCAGCTCGCCTACTGGTACTGCCTGCGGCCGCGCGACCCCGAGGGCTCGGCGGCGCTGCGCGCGGTGGACGCGACGCAAGCCGGGGCGCTGCTGGCGGCCGCCGCCGAGGCGGACAAGCCCGCGGAGCTGCCCGCGCTGGTGAGCGCGGCCCTGCCCGCCGTGAGCGCGCCCGCGCTGATCGGCGGCGTGGCCGACGCCCTCCGGTCCGCACTGGCCCAGCGCAAGGCCCTCGCCAAGGTGGCGGCCGCGCTGGAGCCCGCGCCGGTGTCCGTGCGCGAGCCCGCCAAGGACCGGGGCCCGGCCGACTCGCTGCTCCACAGCGGCGTGGACGGGCTCACGGGCACCCCCGGCCACCGCTACTACGGCGGCGACGCCGACGGGACGTACCGCTTCCTGCGGTCCCTGGGCGCCGTCGCCGCGGACACCGCCGCGCAGGCGGTTCCCGGGCGGCTGCACGTCGACCTGCCCAAGGTGGCGCACTCGTCCTTGCCCTGGGCCGACCTCTTCCTGGACGCCCCGGCGGCCGTCGCCTACCGCGCGGTGGTCACCGGTGCGGCCGACGAGCAGCGGGCCGCGCTGTGCCGGCTGCTCGGCGAGGTGGACGCCCTCGGCCTGGCCTCGGCCGAAGGGTCCGCCGCGCGCTGGCGGCGGGTCCGCGTCCGGATCGACACCGCCCACCTGCTCGGGGCCGACGGCCGCGAGCGCGGCCGGGGCGGACGGCACCGCGCGGTCATGCCGCTCGGCGGCGGCGCGGTGCTCGGCCTGAACGAGCAGGCCCTGGAGTTCCCCCGGGGCCGCGAGTTCGACGCCCTGCTGCACGACCCGGCCGGCGCCTTCACCGTGCCCGCCCCCTACACCGCGGCAGTTACGGCAGGCCCCGTCGGCGACCGGGAGCGCCCGGCCGGCTGGCTGTCCGCCTTCCTGAAGGAGGCCGCCGCGCGCGGCCCGGCCCCCTGGTTCCCGGAGGCCGCCGAGGAGTTCGGCCGCCTCACCGGGGTCTCGGCCGCCATGGCCCGGCTGGTCCTCGCGGGCCTGCCGTACCTGGACTCGTACGAGCGCGCGTTCCTGCCCGACGCGCTGCGCGCGACCCTCGGCGTCAAGGCCGCGGACGCCGCGAACGCCCGCGACGACCTGAAGGAGCTGGCCCCGGACGTCCGGCGCGCCCTGGTCGCGGCGCTGCTGCCCGCCGACCCGGCGCTGCTGTGGACGGACGGCCCGGACGCGGCCGCCGCCGCGCGGGTGTGGAACGAGCGCGTGGGCCGCCGTACCCCCGTGCCCGAGTGGCTGCTCACCGACGCCAACAAGGAGGTGCGCGGCGGCTGGGCACCGCACCAGGCGCTGCCCGCGCTGCTGGACGCGGCGGCGTCCCCGGTGCTGTCGTGCGATGTCGCGTGGAAGGTCGAGGGGGACCACGTGGAACCCCGCACTCCGGTCACCCGGCCCTTCGACACGAACGTGCTGACGGGCGCCACCGCCCTGACGGCCTGGCTCGCCCACCGGCTGCCCGCCGGGCACCCCCTGCGGGCCTGCCTGCCGCCCGCGCTCACCGCGGTGCGCCAGCGCCTCGCCGCGCCGGAACTCCTGCTGGGGGTCGGGCACTACGTCCACCTCGCCGACTTCCGCAAGGCGGCGGGCACTCCCACCGAGACCGGCGAGGGGTACGAACGGTACGGCGCGGTGGTGCTGGCCACGCACGACGGGCAGCCCCGGCCGGCGCTGCGCCCCGCGCTGCTGGACTCGACCGGATCCGACCCGTACCTGCCGCTGCTGCGCGACGCCGGCCAGCAGCCCTCCGCCGCCGAGACGGCACTGCGCCTCGCCCACGACCCGGGCTTCGCCGCGCTGCTCGCCGATCCGGGGGCGCCGGTCGCGGGCGCCGCCGACAAGGACGGCACCTGGTGGCCGCAGGACCCGTCCCGCAGCGTCCCGGAGCTGGTGGCGGAGGTGTCCGGGGCGTACGGGCTGGGCGCGGACGCCGCCGCGCTGTACCTGGCGCTGCTGGCGATGCCCGACCCCACCGACCGCAACACGGCCCGCTGGACGGGCTGGAAGCCGGCCCGGACGAAGGCCGCCCGCGCCGAGCTGGCCGCCACGGACCTGGTGGTGCAGGCGAGCCGTACCCGCGCCGGGCGCTCGCTGTTCCTGCCCGGCGGCTGGACGGAGCCCGGCTCGCCGGTCCTGCCGGTGGAGACGTGGAAGCTGCCGCTGTACGCCCTGGCGGCCGGCGGGCATCCGCCGCTGGGCGTGCTGGTACCCGCCGAGCCGGCCGCGGAGCTCTACCGCCGGGCGTGGGCTCGGGTCCGCGCGGGCGACGCACCCCGCTTCGAGGAGCTGAAGGTGAAGCGCGCGGCCGGCCGCCGGCGCTGAGCTCCCCCGGGGCGCGGCGTGCCGCCGCGCCCCGGCCGCCGGCCCCCCTTTCTTCCTTTCCCCGACGTTCCATGACCGGAGGACCCGAATCCCGATGACCGTCACCGAACCGTCCGCGCCCGCCCGGCAGGCCCTGCCCGCCGAGGAGCGGTACGCCGCCGAACTGGCCTTCCTCGCCGCCCAGGACACCGGCCCCCGCCCGCCCGGCTGGGCGCTGACACCCCGCGCGGTGGTGACCTTCGTGTGCGGCAGCGAGGGCGGGGAACTGGCCCTGCCCAAGCGCCGCGCCGGACTGCCGGCCAAGCTGGTGATCGCCCCGAAGTTCGTCGGCGAACGCGCCCTGGTGGAGCGGTGCGTGGTGACCCTCGCCGGGGAGCGCGGGCTGCTCCTCACCGGTGAGCCGGGCACCGCCAAGTCGATGCTGTCCGAGCTGTTGTCGGCCGCCGTGTCCGGTACGAGCGAGCTGACCGTGCAGGGCACCGCCGGCACCACCGAGGACGCCTTCCGCTACGGGTGGAACTACGCGCTGCTGCTGGCCCAGGGCCCCACCCCGCAGGCCCTGGTCGACTCCCCCGTGCTCCGCGCGATGCGGACGGGGCGGGTGGCGCGGGTCGAAGAGATCACCCGCTGCCTGCCGGAGGTGCAGGACGCGCTCGTGTCGATCCTGTCCGACCGGCGGGTCAGCGTGCCGGAGCTGACCGCCACCGAGGACGCGGTGGTGTCCGCGGCCCCCGGTTTCACCGTCATCGCCACCGCCAACCTGCGCGACCGGGGCGTCTCGGAGATGTCCGCCGCGCTCAAGCGGCGCTTCAACTTCGAGACCGTCGGCCCGATCGCGGACCCGGACGCGGAGAGCGCCCTGATCCGGCGGCAGGCCGTCGCCGCCGTGGAGCGCGCCGGAGCGGCCTTCGGGGTGGACGACTCCGTCCTCGACGCGCTCGTCACCGTCTTCCGGGACCTGCGCTCGGGGCGCAGCGCCGAGGGCTGGGACGTGGAGCGGCCGGGCACGGTCATGTCCACCGCCGAGGCCGTGCAGGTGGCGGCCTCGCTGGGGGTGGCGGCCGCGTACCTGCCGGGCGGTGACGTGCTGGACCTGCTGCCGGGGCACCTGCTGGGCGTCGTGCGCAAGGACGACCCGGCCGACCACGGGCGGCTGCTGGGCTACTGGGACGGCCCGGTCCGCCGCCGCGCCGAGGACGGCTCGGCGATGTGGCGCCGGCTCTGGGACCTGCGCGGGAGCCTGCGTTGACGCTCTCCGCCGAGCCCCGGGCGGCGGTGGAGGAGCTGGCCGCCCGCCGCGCCCCGTACCTGCTGGGGGTACGCCACCACAGTCCCGCGCTGGCCGCAGTGGTCCCGGCGCTGCTGGAGGCGGCGGACCCCGAGGTCGTCTGCGTGGAGCTGCCGGCCGACTTCCAGCCGTGGCTGGCGCACCTGGCCGACCCGGAGACCGTCGCGCCGGTCGCGCTGGCGGGCCTGGGACGGGACGGGCGCCTCGCCTTCTACCCGTTCGCGGACTTCTCCCCGGAGCTGGCGGCGCTCCGCTGGGCCCGCCGGCGGGGTGTCGAGGTCGTCTGCTGCGACCTGCCGCTGTCCGACCCGGGCTGGTCGGCGGACGGGGGTGCGGCCGCACCCCCCGCCGCGGCCGGGCAGCGGTCCTACGCCGGAGCGCTCGCGGCCTCGGGGACCGGCCGCGAGGGCGACGACCTGTGGGACCGGGCCGTGGAGGTCCTGGCCCCGGGCTGCTCCCCCGAGGCCGTGCGCCGCGCCGCGCTGGGCGTCGGCTGGGCGCTGCGGGCGGACGCCGGCGCCGTTGCGGCGGTGGACCTGGCGCGGGAGTCCCACATGCGGGGCGTGCTCGCGCGGTTCGCCGGCCTCCGGGTCGCCGCCGTGATCGGCGCGTTCCACGCCCCGGCGCTGCTCGCGGAAGGCGGCGGGGACGGGGAGGCCTGCGCCGCCGCGCCGGAACCCGGCGGGGCTTCCGGCGGGGATTCCGGCGGGGCGGACGCGCCGGTGGTGACCTCGTTCGTGGCGTACGCGTACGACCTGCTCGACTCCCGCTCCGGCTACCCCGCCGGCATCCGCGACCCCCTGTGGCAGCAGGCCGTGTTCGAAGCGGGCGGGGACCCCGCCCGGCTGCGTGAGGCGGCGGCGGGCGCCCTCACCCGGCTGTGCCGGGAGCTGCGCCGCGCCGGGCACACGGCCGGCACCGGGGAGGCCGCCGAGACGCTGCGGCTGGCCTGTGACCTGGCGGTGCTGCGCGGGCTGCCCGCGCCCGGCCGGGGCGAGCTGCTGGAGGCCGTCACGACCGTGCTCGGGCAGGGCGAACCCGTGGGCCGGGGCCGGGCGCTGGCCCGCGCCCTCGAGGCCGTGTTCGTCGGCACGGGCCGCGGCCGCACCACCCCGCACGCCCCGCGTTCGGGGCTCGGCCCCTCCGTGGAGGCGGAGCTGGCCGCGCTGCGGCTGCCCTGCCCCGCCGATCCGGAGCCCCGCGAGGTGCGCCTGGACCCGCTGCGCTCGGAGCTCGACGGGCGCCGGGAGGTCCTGCTGCGCCGGCTGCTGGTCTGCGGGGCCTCCTACGGGGAGCCCCTGGCCGTGGCCGCCACCGGCGACGGCACCGCCCTGGGCAGCAGGTGGCGGCTGTCCTGGACCCCCTCGGTCCCGGCCCGCCTCGACCTGGCCGGGGTCCGCGGCGTGAGCGCCGCCCAGGCGGCCGCGGGCACCCTGCGCGACACCGCGCGCCGCCAGGCGGCCGAAGGCGGCCCGACGGCGGCACAGGTGCTGGCCGGGCTGGAGGCCGCCGCGCGGTGCGACCTGCCCGAACTGGTCGGCGTACGGCTGGAGGAGATGGCGGCCGTACTGCCGGACACCGCCACCGTGCCGGAACTCCTGGAGGCGGCCGACCTGCTGGAGGGGCTGCGCCGCGGCCACCTGCCCGGCGCGCCGGACGGTGCGCGGGCCACCGCCGGGGAGCTCGTCGGCGACCTGCTGGACGCCGCGCTGCGGTCGCTGCCCGGTCTCGCCGGCAGCGACGACCCCGCCGACGCGGAAGCCCTGGTGGCCCTCGCCGACCGGGCCGCCGCCCGCCGGCTGGGGCTGCGCATGGACGCCGCACTGGCCGAACTCGCCTCCGAGGGCAGCCCCTTGATGCGGGGCGCGGCCCTGGCCGTACGGGTGCTGCTCGATCTGGATCCGGCGGCCGGGCTCGGCTCCCGCGCCGCCGCCTGGGTGGACGGCGCGGCCACCGCCGACGGGCGGCGGGCCCTGTCCCGCCGGCTCACCGGGCTGCTCACCGCCGCCGGGCCGCTGCTGGGCGCCTCCCCGGCCGCCCTCACCCCGCTGCTGGACCGGGTGGACTCCCTGTCCGACGCGGCGTTCCTGGAGCGGCTGCCCGCACTGCGCGCCGGGTTCGAGGTGCTGAGCCCGGCCGCGCGGGAGCGGCTGCTGGACACCGTCACCGAGCGGCTCGGCGACCGGGTCGACCTCTCGCTCGACGCGCCGCCCGCGCTGCTCGCCCTGTGGGCCGCCGCCGACGCGGCCGGGCTCGCCGCGCTCAAGACGCTGGCGCTGCCCGGGAGTTCGCCGGACGCCGCCGCCGACCCGGGCGGCGCCGACCCGCGCGCCGGCGCCGCGGGCCCCGCCGCCGCGCAGCCGGCCCGGCCCGGGCCGCCGGAGGAGCCCCGGCTGGCGCCCGCCGACCGGTGGCGGCTGCTGCTCGGCCGCCGGCGCGACCGGCTCCCCGCCGGGGCGCAGCCCTACGCCCGCGCGCTGGACGAGCTGTACGGCGCGGGGCGCGGGGAGGGCTCCGCGGACGTGGGCCGCCCCGGTTCCGGCGGCGGGGACGAGGCCTCCTTCCCGACGGCCCGGGAGTGGTCGGCGGAGCTGGAGTCCCTGTTCGGCGCCGACGTCCGCGAGGAGGTCCTCGCCGACGCGGCCGGCGCGGGCCGCACCGACGTACTGGCCCAGCTCGACCCGGGCTCGGTGCGCCCGTCCGTGGAACTGCTGACCTCCGTGCTCTCGCTGGCCGGCGGCATGTCCGAGGCGCACCTGGCCCGGCTGCGCCCGCTGGTGCGGCGGCTCGTCGACGAGCTGGCCAAGGAGCTGGCCACGCGGCTGCGCCCGGCCCTGTCGGGTCTGGCGACCCCGCGCCCGACCCGCCGGCCGGGCGGCCCGCTCGACCTGGCGCGCACCCTGCGGGCCAACCTGGCGCACACCAGGCGCCTGGACGACGGCCGGGTGGTGGTGGTCCCGGAGCGGCCGGTGTTCCGCACGCGGGCGTCGCAGGAGGCGGACTGGCGGCTCGTCCTGGTGGTGGACGTCTCCGGCTCGATGGAGGCGTCCGTCGTCTGGTCGGCCCTGACGGCGGCGGTGCTGGGCGGGGTCCCGACCCTGTCCACGCACTTCCTCGCCTTCTCCACCCAGGTCGTGGACCTGAGCGGCCGCGTCGACGACCCCCTCTCCCTGCTGCTGGAGGTGCGGGTCGGCGGCGGTACGCACATCGCCGCGGGCCTCGCGCACGCCCGGACGCTGATCACGGTGCCGAGCCGCACCCTGGTCGTCGTGGTCAGCGACTTCGAGGAGGGCGCCCCGGTGGGCGGTCTGCTCGCCGAGGTCCGCGCCCTGGCCGCGTCCGGCGCCCATCTGCTGGGCTGCGCCGCGCTCGACGACTCGGGAGCGCCCCGCTACTCGGTCCCGGTCGCGCGGCAACTCGTCGCGGCCGGGATGCCGGTGGCCGCGCTCAGCCCTCTCGCCCTCGCCCGCTGGGTGGGCGACCGACTCCGTGGGGAGCCCCGATGACCAGTCCGCTGTTGCCGCCCGTCACCGCCGAGGTGGTCGCGGACGCGGTGGAGAACCTCAGCGCCCGGCTGCGCAAGAAGCTGGACGCCGCCATCGAGGGCTGCCGGGGCGGTGCGGACGCCGGGACCGGGACGGACGGCAGTGTCACCGTCCGGTTCGGTGAGGACGCGGTGGTCACCGTGCGGCCGGGACCGTCGGGGGTGGTCACCCGGGCCGACCAGGCCGTCTGCTGCTGCCTGCTGGCACCGCGCTGCCTGCACCGGGCGGCGGTACTGGGAGCCGCGCCCCTGGCCGGGGAGGAGCCCGGGGCGGAACCCGGAGCCGGTGCCGAGTTCCGGGGCGAGCCCGGGGACGGAGCCGGAGCCGGGGACGGAGCCGGAGCCGGTGCCGGGGACGGAGCCGGAGCCGGTGCCGGGGACGGAGCTGGGGACGAGCCCGGGGCCGGTGCCGGGTCGCAGGCCCGGCACGCCGCCGCGGCCCGGGCCGGCGCGGCGGCCGGGGCCCCCGCCG